>CAJYIL010000755.1 GCA_913774795.1 Pseudobdellovibrionaceae bacterium | reverse complement strand
TTCGCGTTTACCGCAATTGCAATTCGAAAGATGAAAAGGGCAATTGCATCCACAAGATGGTTCTCGAGACCGACATGACAGCCGGCGAAGACACCCCGGATAAAACCCGTCGCACGATTCTCGGTTCGTACCGCCTCGAGAAGTGGTTCAAGTTCTACGAAGATCACGCGTCGTTCTTCCCGTCGTTCTACGCGCCGGGCTTCCCGAAGCTTCCGGAAGTCGGTGCTTCGCTCGAAGACTGGATGAACCCGAAACTTCTGCCTAAGAAAGGTGGAGTCATGCGTGGTTCGTTCGGTTGGTATACGGCCTATCTCACGCCGAACGCGAACAACCAATGGACCCACGGAACATTCGGCTGGGGCAAAGACGGCGACCACTTCATCAAAGCGGTCAAAGATCCGGCGAACGAGCTCAAGATGGATGTTCGCTCGCAAGGCTGCACGCGCGTTGAGAACCAAGCGATCGCGCTCTTCCGCGAGATCTTGCCTCCAGGCACGCGCATCTTGAAGATCTACGCGAAAGAAGCTTACGGCTTGAAGAACCTTGAGTCGTACAAAACAAAAGAGCCGGCTCGTTGGTCGTGGGTTCTCACGAAGCACAACTCAGACGCCGCTCCGAAATCTGGCGCGAAGTACGCTCCATCGAAAGGTCACGAAGACGAGGTTCTTGATAAAGGAACTTACGTTCTCGATCAAATGCCGACCGTCGCGAAAGGAAACGTCTACGACGTGCCTGAAGAATCGATGAAAGGTGTTTTCTTGATCGACGAGGGCCGCATTGCCGGCTACTCGCACCCGAAAGAACTCAAAATCGGTGGCCAATCAGATAAGAGCTTGCCGTCGATGGTGATCTCGACTCGCGAAGTGAAGAAGTAAGGAGCACGCATCATGAAATCACTTTTGATTCTCGCCGTTCTCGGATTCTCGACACTCGCTGTGGCAGCTCCTCAGAAGGTCGCAGCGCCGCAAGCACCTGCGAAGCTCTCACAACTTTCAAACGAGGAACTCGTGAAGACGGTTCTCTCGCGTCCGGTCGTTCTCGAAGGCGTGAACTCAAAAGGCGCCCTCGGGGCTGATGCATTTGCGCTTCGTCTTCCGAAAAATAAAATCGTTCGCGCGAACCTTCGGGCCAACGGCGCGAACCCATCGGGCGGCGCTTCGACAAACCCTGAGGCTTACCACGTCTTGATGAATCTCTCGACGGCTCAAGGCACGACACAAACGATGAAGCTCCAGTTCTCAGGGCGCACGAAAGAATCGGGCGCGCACACGCGCATCCTCAACTACGAAGCGCCTTTGAAATCGGCGTACGCAGGTCACGGCCGCCTCGTCGCGGTCGTTGGTCAAACCAAATCGGCTGACGGTGTTTGGATGACGAAGTCGACTTACGTGAGATTTTTGTCGAAATGAGTCTTTTGGCGGGCTTGATGGCGCTCGTCGTGAGCGCTTCTGCTTTCGCTTCGACGGATCCGGCCCAGGATCCGTCTTCATTCTATAACCTCGCGGTCAGCCGGCAAACCAACGGCATCAATGAATACCTCAACGAAACGTGTGTCGCGGGTTTGCGAAAGACGAAGCACGTGTCATCTCCGGTTGTTCAGAAGTATCTGATGCTCCCGTCGAGCTACGCCGGTGATGAAACCCCTGACGGAATTTTCTATCACTACACGTTCGCCGAAGCGGTGCGAACGATTGCGCAAAACAAAACGCCAGTCGACATCTTCTCTTATCTCCGGCAACAGGGAATGAAAGATCCGTTTTTGTATGTCGCTGGCGACACCGAGAGTTCGCGCGAGTTCGGCAACATCCAAATCCGCATCGGCATCTCCACGTCTTCGCCGATTTTCGTTTTGACGAACCCGTCGTTGTACGGTCCACGCGAACCCGACGCGAAGAAATTCCCCGAGGCGAATCAGCGTTGGTGGACCGCTTATGAAGAAGGCCGCGAGGCGATCTTCAAAGAAATCGAGAGCGACGTCATCGCTCGTTATCCGAAGCTCAAACTTTGCGAAGGCCTTCCCATCAACGTGCAGGGCTTCCGGAGCTTCCCGCTCCTTTTCTTACTGGCGGTCGAAGACGCACGCGTCCCGCTCCTGGCTTATTACGGGACCGGCAAGAACTGGTACGGCGTGATGGGGACGTGGGCGATCGATTCGATCGAGGTCGGCGAAGTCAGCAAGTG
>CAJYIL010000754.1 GCA_913774795.1 Pseudobdellovibrionaceae bacterium | reverse complement strand
ATCCTCTCTTCTTTAACTCCGCGACCAGCGAGCCGGCTGCTGCGTGATCGGCATCGACGACCGCCACGCGAACTCGGCGTTTCAATGCGCGAGCCGCCTGAAGTTCTTCGGCGACGTAAGTCAGGAGATGCGAGAGCAGTTGCGATTTGGAGCGCGCTTTCGTTTTCACGAAAATGGAATTGACGTGGTTGTTGACCGTGTTGGGAGAGAGCGACATGCGAACCGCGATGTCTTTAATACGAACCACACCTTCGACGAGGCTCCCGAGAATCTCGCACTCCCGCGGAGTCAGATGGTGCGCGGAGCAGAATGCTTTGATCTCGGCTTCGAGGGCCGCGCTCGTGACGAAGTCAGAGTCACTAGACGGCATGCTTTGAGAACGGGATTTTGTTTGAGATTCCATTTCGCTCCGGCGGATACTAACGATGCGCGCTCGGTCTGAAAAACCAAACGCGCAGGATCTTCGAATCAATGAACTAGGTTTATGATTAAGATTGCGTGAAGGCGTTGGCAACTCAATTGTGACTAAATTTAAAAAGCTCACACTTCTTAGTGCCCTTTACCTAGCTCAAGGTCTGCCGTACGGCTTTTTCACTCAAGCACTTCCGGTTTTCTTAAGGGAAGCAAATCTCTCGCTCACCGCGATCGGTTTGACGAACCTGCTGACGCTCCCCTGGGCGCTCAAATTTCTCTGGGCGCCTCTCGTCGATCGGCGCTCGATTCCCGGCGTCGGGTTGAGAAAATCCTGGATTCTTCCCGCGCAGGCCGCATCACTCGTTCTTTATGTGCTGCTTGGAGGTCTTTCGCTAACGTCCGGAGACCTCACGATTATTCTTATCGGTTGCCTGTTGGCGAACGCCTTCGCGGCCTCACAAGATATTGCGACCGACGGATTTGCGGTCGACATCCTTGAACCCACAGAGCGCGGTTGGGCCAACGCCATACAGGTGGCGGGCTACCGTGCCGGCATGAACGTCGGCGGCGGGCTGCTGATCGTTCTCTATCCGAAACTGGGTTGGACCGGCGACATGCTGATCATGGCGACCTTGATTGGGCTCTGCACGCTTCCGATTCTTTTTTACCGCGAACCTCTCGAACGAGCAAAGCCACCGAAGCCACGAGCGGCCCTTCTCGAAACCGTCGACTTCTTCCTCCGTCGAGGCGCCCTTTCGTGGGTGTTGGTTTTGCTGTTCTACAAGTTCGGTCACGCGGCCGCGAGCGCAATGGTTCGGCCTTGGCTCGTCGACAATCATTACCACTTCTCCGAGATCGGTTGGATCTTGGGGGCGGCGGGCTTTGTCGCCGGTTTTCTTGGCGCGATCGCCGGAGGCTTCGCGGCTCGTCATCCGAACCGAGCACGCCTGCTTCTTCTGTTCGGAGTCGCGCAAGTTCTTGGACTTGCGAGCTACGTCTGGCCCGTCGTCACCGAACACGCGACCTACAAGATCGTCGTCGCGGCGGCTTTCGATAATTTCACCAGCGGTCTCGCCACGACCAACCTCTTCACCATGATGATGGACGCCTGCTCAAAAGAGCGCGCGGCCAGCGATTACACGGCTCAAGCGTGCGTCGTTGTCATTTCGCAAACTTTAGCGGGAGTCTTTAGCGGTGTGGCCGCCCAGGCGTGGGGCTACCCGGCTTTCTTCGCGGTTTGCGGAACAATCGGCGCCGTAAGCCTTGCGCTCACCGGCTTCATTCTCACTCTTCCGCCGACGCGTCGGCTCGTAAAAGCGGGCGCGGATGCTTAAACTTATATCATTTATGCTTCTGGCGTCGTTGGTCGCCTCGGCCCAGGAGCGCACGGGCGACGGACCTTTCGAAGTTTCGGTCCAAGGCGGCCCTTTTATCGCCAAAGGCATCTACCGTGTTCGCGAAGTGATGAACGGTGTCGATCTGCGGGTATCGATTCCGACCGGAAAAGGAAAGTTCGAGATCGATGGCTTCTTCGCGAACTCCGACGGCGTCAACTACCGGATCGCCTCTCTCGATTACCGAATCGACGTCGGGCCTCCCGATTTTCCCGCGTTCATCTTAGGCGGCGTTCACGGCGACTTCTGGACGCCCCCGGCTCCTTACGACAGTCAGCGCTACAGCGGCGGCTGGCACTTCGGCGGTGGCTTCATGCAACCTCTCTTCGGGGGCTGGAGCGCGCGCGAAGATTTTCGCTACCGCTTGGGTCCGGGAACGTCGCTGCTCGTTGGCTTAGGTCTCAACTATCAGTTCTCGAATTGAGTCGACAGCTGTTCTCGCGAAAGTGAAAACAGAGTGATCAGAAAACCCGTGCTGACCACTGCGTGGTCACCCGCTTGAACACTCTGTTGTCGCACCCCTCTCGAGGTGCTCGAAAACCCTGGTGTTTCTTCGGTGAATCGAGTTGAGACGAACGAGAGAAGGTGCTCTCACAAATTCAAAAAGCTGTGAGACCCTGATCCTAACACTTCGGGGGGAGTGACTGATGGCAAACATTCTTTTGGTCGACGATAGCACTGAGATCAGAGACGCCGTCCAGGCCGTACTCGGCACGGACCACCAACTGACATGGGCCGGCAACCTTGAAGACGCCCAAAAACTTTTGGCCACACCCGAGAGAGAGTGGGACCTGGTTCTTCTCGACATCGGTCTTCCCGATGGCGATGGCTCCGATTACCTCGCTAAAGTGAAAGACGAACTCGAATCCCGCAACATCGGTACGATCTTCTTGTCAGGCAACGATAACGTCTCGTCGCGCACGAAGGGCTTCTCCCTGGGCGCTCTCGACTTTATCGCAAAGCCGTTTGACCTCATCGAATTTCAGGTTCGGGTCGGCGCGAAGCTGAAAGGCCGCAAAGAGGTCGTACGAGCGCCGGTCGAGAACACGCTTCGCCGCGGTCCTCTCGAAATCCATCTCTCGCGCCAACAGGCTTTCGATACCTCGGAGTCTGAGCCGCGTCAGCTCGACCTCACTCCGGTCGAATTCAGGCTGCTCCTTCTTTTCGTCCAAAACGGCGGCGATGTCGTGTCGCGATCGAAGATCCTCGATACGGTCTGGGGACAAACGGCTCACGTGAGCGCTCGATGCGTCGATCACCACGTCTGCGGCCTTCGAAAGAAGATCTCCCGCTCAGGAGGACGTATCGAATCTGTTTATGGTGTCGGGTACCGGATCGATATCTAGAGCGCTTTGCCCTAAGTCTCCCCTTGTCAGACGGCTGCCCCCGAGGGCGGCCGTTTTTCATTTTTAAGGGTTGGCCTATTTTATTTTTTAGGGCAGTGTGCCGATCAGACTAAAGACGAAAACATCCCGGGATTCTGCATGGCCGACAACGAGGATCAACGACGCCGCGACCGCCTAGCCGCGGAAGAGGCAGCCAGCACAGAAAACGTCGAAACCACAGCGTTCACCGAGAGCGCCGATGCCTCCGTGGTCGAAGAGATTTCTCCTCTTGAGACGCTTCTCACCGAATGGTCGAAACTTTTTCCCGAACAAAAGATCGCCCGCTTCCGCACGCTCTCGAGCGATGAAGCCGAGGACTTGATCTTCGCTCTTCCCGCTCGTGAACAGGCTCTGTTGTTCGAAGAAATGTCGCGCGCCGAGCGCCGTCTTTGGATCCGTTTCTTGGCGCCCGATGACGCCTGTGACTTGATTCAAGAGCTGCCCGAATCGATTAAGGGCGAAATTTTGAATCTGACCGATGAGACCACTCGTCGCGAGATCACGGCTCTTCTCTCGTACCGAGAAGACGAGGCCGGCGGTTTGATGAGCCCGCGTTTTCCTCGAGTTCGCCCCGACATGCTCGTGGGTGAGGCGATTCGTTACGTGCGCCAACAAGCCCGCGTCGTCGAGTCGGTTCATTACATCTATGTGCTCGATTCGGCCCAACGCCTCTTGGGTATCGTGTCCATGCGCCATCTCTTCGTTTCTCCGGCCGATAAAAAAATCTCGGAGATCATGGATTCCGACATCGTGACGATTCCGGCCGAGATGGATCAAGAGGCGATCTCTCGCATCTTCACCCAACACCGTTGGTCGGCGATGCCGGTCGTCGATTCCGAAGGCCGCATGCAGGGTGTGGTCACGGTGGATGACATCCTTGACGTCTCCCAAGAAGAAGCGACCGAAGATATCCAAAAGCTCGGTGGTACCGAGTCTCTCGACGCACCTTACCCCGACGTGCCTCTGCTCGACATGATCAAAAAGCGCGCAGGCTGGCTGACGATCCTTTTCGTCGGCGAAATGTTCACCGCAACCGCGATGAGCGCTTTCGAAGACGAGATCTCGCGCGCGGTCGTGCTCGCCTTATTCATTCCTCTGATTATTTCATCGGGCGGTAACTCAGGCTCGCAGGCCACGACGCTTATCATTCGCGCGATGGCGCTTGGCGAATTGAAACTGCGAGATTGGTGGAAGGTGTTTTTCCGGGAGTTCGCGACGGGATTGGCTCTCGGCCTGATTCTAGCGTCGATCGGGATGTGCCGTATCCTTTTGTGGCCGAATCACGCGACCATCTACACCGAACACTATCTGCTAGTCGCGATGACGGTGGCGTCGTCATTGATCGGCGTGGTTTTGTTCGGATCACTTGCGGGATCGATGCTCCCTTTCATCTTGCGAAAGTGTAAGCTCGACCCCGCTTCAGCGAGCGCGCCGATGGTCGCCACGATGGTGGATGTCACGGGTCTCGTGATCTACTTCTCGATGGCGAAACTCATCCTGCGCGGTGTTCTTCTTTAATTAACGACGCGGCTGTACGATGCGCACTGGACGAAGCGGCGGAGCCTGAGGGCGACGTGGCTGCGGGCGATATTGTGGCGCCTGGGGTTGACCGGCTGGCGTCAAGCACTCCGATGCTTCAAGAGCCGTCTCGAAATTGCACGACGTCTGGTAAACGCTTTTGAAATCCGCGAGTGTGTTACGACCCGAGAGAATTTGCGGCGCGATCGAGAAGATCTGATTATCCGAGAAAACTGGGCAGCGCGGAATGACTTGCGAGAATTTTTTGAGATCGAGGTAGAGACTGCTTAAACCCGGCGATGAAGCCGCGGTGATTGCGGTGTTGATGTTGCACGACGAAGCGTAAACTTGCTTAAAGCCTTCAGCGGCCATGCGGTTATCGACGATGTCACGAGCGAGTTCTGTCGCTTGGTTGTCTGAGAAGACCGGGCAACGGGGGATTTCCTGGCTAAAGCGCTTCAGATCCGTGAAGACGATCGCATCACGTCCATCGCGCGCAACGTCGAGAGACGTTTGCATATTGCACGAGAGTGCGTAAACGGATTTGAAAGCCGGATAAGAGATTTGACCTTGAAGAACCGAGCTTGCGAGATCGAGCGCCTCGGTGTCCGAGAGACCCGGGCACCGTGGAATTTGCTGGCTGAACGTTTTCACGTCCGTGAAAATCGCTGCTTTATTGCGGCACAGAGGTCCTGCATCACACGCTTCTGCTTTTACAGTTGCAAACGTTGTCAATGCGACGCCCGCAAGCGCCGCCCACATCATCAATTTCACGTGACTCTCCAAAGTACGGTGTTGGTTTTCAAGCGCGAACCTGAGCAACCCTTAGGCCAGCGTCTTCCCGGTCTTTAATCGGTCTGGCGAGCTGCCGAGTGTTGAGACTTTGGACACCTCTGAACGGAATACCTGTGTCGCCGCATCGACGTGGCGAATTATGTACGAAACTCTCCTTGCCATCGTTTTCGGATGGTTTTCAACTAGAGGCTCCTCATCAAACAGGAGCACCTATGGCTTTCGAACTTCCACCGCTTCCTTATCCACACGATGCGCTCGCGCCGACGATGTCGAAAGAGACGCTCGAATATCACCACGATAAACACCACAAAACTTACGTCGATAACTTGAACAAACTTGTTCCGGGCACTGAGTACGAGAACATGACGCTTGAGCAGATCATCATGAAATCGACCGGCCCTGTCTTCAACAACGCAGCCCAAGTCTGGAATCACACGTTCTTCTGGAATTGCATGAAACCAAAAGGCGGCGGTGAACCAACAGGCGCCCTCGCCGACGCTCTCACTTCGTCGTTCGGCTCGGTGGCTGAATTCAAAACGAAGTTCACGGACACGTCGGTGAAACAGTTCGCTTCGGGCTGGGGTTGGCTCGTGAAAAACAAATCGGGAAAACTCGAGATCCTTTCGACGTCAAACGCAGGCAACCCGATGACCGATGGGCACACACCGCTTCTCACGTGCGATGTTTGGGAACACGCGTACTACATCGATTATCGCAACAAGCGTCCTGACTTCGTCTCTTCGTTCTGGAATCTCGTGAACTGGGATTTCGTCGCGCAAAACCTCGCAAAGGCGAAGTAAGAGTCTTTCGAACGCATCTTTTGTTTTTTTTCGAAGGGCCGGCGCGGTCACAGCGTGCGGCCCTTTTTCGTCGTGAGGCTTAAGCAATGAAAATCGGTACCAAGAACAGTTTCAACACGAAGTCGTCTCTCTCAGCTGAGGGCCAAACTTACCAGTATCATTCGCTCCCGACCCTGGCCTCCGCGACAGGCCAAAATTTAGCGAAGATGCCTCTCGGGCTCCGCATTTTGCTCGAGAACCTTCTCCGAAACGACGATGGAGATATCGTTCGCAAACAGGATATCGAATCTCTCTTGGCTTGGTCGCCGA
>CAJYIL010000753.1 GCA_913774795.1 Pseudobdellovibrionaceae bacterium | reverse complement strand
ACTCGGTCCATCACAGCCCGGCCGCGATGGATTGGCTCTCGGGCTCGCGCCTTCACCTCTTTGAGATTCTCGTCACTCGTGCCGGCGTTTTTTTACCGATCTTCTTATGCGGGTTCGATGAGAGCGTCTTGAATGCCTACGTTGTCTTTGTCGGATTCCAGGCTGTGTTGAATCATTCAAATGTCGCGCTCGAAGGCGGGCCGCTCAGAAAAGTTCTCGTCACACCGCATTTCCATCACTGGCATCACGCCGCTGACGACGAAGCAATCGATAAGAACTACGCCGCTCATTTACCGGTGCTCGACCTCATGTTCGGCTCGTATCTCGACACCAAAGGCCGTTGGCCAAAAAAGTACGGTGTCGTCGGCAAGATTTTACCTCGGGGGCTCATCCGCCAACACATCTACCCGTTCCAAGATGTCTCGAAGTATTCGGTCGACGAATCCAAGCGAGACGCGAGCTAACCTAAGTAGTCCGGGAAAAGAGCGACGCCTCGGCGGAGTTGCTCTTTGATCGTCTGGCTGATCTTCTCGTGATCACGTTTGATCAAACCCATCAATCTCGGAATGCGGCGAGCTTCTGACTTCACATCGTACTTCTCGCTCCAGGCCATGATCTGGAAGAGAATGGGAACGAGATCGAGACCTTTCTCCGTCAGGACGAAACTGCTCTTACGGGCATCGTCGGGATCATCGATCTTCATTAAGACGCCTTCGCTCACAAGATGATCTAATCGAGTGGCCAGGATATTCGTCGCAAATCCCTCTTCGGACTTCAAAAACTCCCCTCCATCACAACTTCTGCAAAAAGTGCGGCGTCACTCCATATGTCTACGGCAAGAGCCCGAAAGGCGAGACGATGTATGCCATCAACGCGCGCACGCTCGAAAATCTCGACCTCAAATCACTGACGATTCAACAGGTCGACGGCAAGTCGTTCTAAACCTGTCTTGAGTCCATGAAACTTTGTACACCTCCGTTGCGCGGGCGATGACCTGAGCTGCATTCTAAACGGCGGGGGTGCAGGTATGCAGTGGCGAGGCCGTCGCGAAAGCGGAAATGTTGTCGATCAACGTTCGTTCGGTGCAGGTTCGATCGGAATCGGCACTCTCATCATCGGCGCCATCGCGTACTACTTTATGGGCGGGAATCCCGTCGATTACCTAGCGCAAAATGCGCCGGCCGTCGTTCAAGGAACAGACTCGGGGAGCTCGCAATCGGCAACCGAACTCGATCAACAGCGAAAGAGTTTCGTCGGTGTTGTGCTCGCTGATACCGAAGATGTCTGGACTCAGCAGTTTCGCTCGATCTCGCACGAGTACACTCCACCTAAGCTTATTTTATTTACCCGCGCGGTTCGTTCGGCATGCGGCCAAGCGAGCTCCGCGACAGGTCCGTTCTACTGCCCTCGCGACCGTCAGGTCTACCTCGACACTAGCTTTTTTGACGAGCTTTCGAATTCGCTCGGTGCCCGCGGCGAATCAGCAAGCGCCTACGTGATCGCTCATGAAATCGGCCACCACGTGCAAACACTTCTCGGGCTGACAGACGAAGCCGAGAGCCGTGGACTTTCGCGAAATCAGTCTTCGGTCGTGATCGAGCTCCAGGCCGATTGTTTAGCTGGAGTGTGGGCAGCGCATGAAAAGAAATATTTCGATAGCGGCGATATCGAGAACATCATGAATGCGGCCAGCGCGATCGGCGATGACCGCTTGCAAGAGCGCTCGGGCCGCGAGGTTGTTCCCGACTCATTCACGCATGGATCGTCCTCGCAAAGAGTCGCCGCCTTCCGTCGAGGCCTTTCGGGCGGCGCGCTCGAGTCCTGCCTGAACTAACTTGTCTTCAAGCTCGACGGTCCTTAGCGAATTTCGACCTTCGGATCGAGATCCATGTAACGGTTGAGATCTAGTGATCCAGATTCATTAGAGAGCGGCTCTTGGCTGTGAGCCGAGAACCAATCGTAATTCTCCCAGAAAGTGGGGCTCGCCCGGGAGACCGCATATTTCTTCAAGAAAGCTCTTGCTGCCTGCGCTGAATCGACCGAGCCGAAACTCGAAACAAATGATTTGAGTTGATCTCTGTTCAGGACAAAAAAAGCATTCGGGTAAGAGGTGGCCACCCCGCTCACGACATCGAGCGTATCCCGTGATGGATCACGCAAATCGTCTTCAAGAAAAAGAAGCGATACGTTATAGCGCTCTTTGTTGTGGATGATCGTAAAAACTCTGTCTGAGTCGCTCAATCTTAAGAGCGTGGCATCAGGAAACCACTTCACGGCTTTCGCTGGGAGCTGGGTCAATGAGCGAAGATCGACATCTGTCTCGGTCGATTTGGTCGACAACTGCGATCGCGTAAATCGCGACTTTTCTACGAACGAGAGGATTTCACGTTTCGGATCATCGAACGTCTCTCCGTCGAATGCGCTGGGAATCGATGAATAAGCAAACGGGTAATCGAACTTGAGTTTGTCTTTGACATCGCCGAGAAACAGATCGACGGCTTTTTTAGCGAGTGATTCCTTTTTATCCGGAGTAGGCCGGTTCCAGGAGGCCCGAACTCCGGCGCGGTTCTTCTCCGGGAGGAGACTCAAGAATTGGTCCTCGGACGCGAGCCGTGACATTTCCATGAAGAGACGCGAATTCACCTGATGCAGGAGAGCGCCAAACACGTTGTAACCGGCCGTCAGGTTGTAATAAATCGACTCAAAGATCTGATAGTCGATGATCCATACGGTCTTGGGCGTGACGCCCTGGAGGCCCCGCAAGACTTGCGCACTGTCGAAGTGACGATAAATCGTCAGCGTCGCATTCGTGTTTGTACCTTCGCCCGTCCAAATCATGGCAGGGCTTGAAACAAAGTGCCTGTGGCGCAACGATGCCGTCTTAAATTGAACGTTCTGCCAGTAACGTTTTCGGTAGTCAGCAAACGGGAGAATGTCGTCTTTCGATTCAGCAGGAAAAGCAGCGTTGAGCGCTATTTTTTTCTCGAGCTCAGGATCATTGATCATTGCGTCGTGCTCGGGATCGGTAAACATCACCCAGAAATTATCGTTGATCACATTCAGAGCGGTTGGCCCACGGCACACCGGCCCTTTGATGAACGTCATGACATGGTAGCCCGCTTCATCGAGGAAGAACTGGTAACGAGCTCGAATCGGGACATCGATGAAGGTTTGAAACGGATTGCCGCCCGCTCGACCATAAGGTGGCATCTCCGACGGAATATGCGCCCATTTCGAATCAACGAATTGCTGACGATAGGTTGTGAGCTTGCGATCATTGAAGACAAACGGGATATGGTCTTTGTGAGTGATGGCGTTCGTCACGGGGCGTAGCCGGTAAGCGAAAGAGTCTCCCGGTGAATCGAACGGATACGAAGTCGCTATCTCGTCGATCGGTCCAGACGAAGTTCGCGATCGAACGAGCCTGAAAAAGACTTGGGGCTCTTCTTCAAAGTAAATATGCGCCAAGAAGAGGTGTTCATAGAGATAGCGCGCACTCAGCCGCGACTTCATGTCATGGCCGTTCAAGAATTTTTCCCACGCGCTCACTTTGGCTTTGAATGGTGACTCCGCGAGAACTTTCTCCTCCAGTTCGATGACAGTCGGAGGGTGCGTTCCACGATCGAGCCAGGCCTTGATAAATCCGACTTCGTGATCTGAAAGAGCCGGGAGCCCATAAGGCATTCGCCCTCCCGGGTTTGCCTTTCTGTAAGCAGACAAGCCTTGCGCTACATGATCTTCGCACGTTCGAGATTCTTCGGAGGGAAAAGAGGATTGAAGCCCTGACTCCAGACCTGGCACTTGAGAGATCATCGCCTCAATTAAAGAGGATCGCGATTGGCGAGTTCGCATGACGGAGTAGAAGCCCTTCTCCCGCCACTCTTTCGGTGACTGAGCGTCGACGTAGAGCCGAGTCGGCTGCCTCGCTTCAAGCATCGGAAAATCATAGATGCTGATCTTGTTCGCGCCTCGGCTGACACCTTCGTAGGAACTTAAATTCAGCTGGCAAGGTGAATTAAAGCACGAGTGACAGGCAATACAGCGAGCATTGAAAATCGGTTGAACTTGCAATGAGTATTGATCTTGAAGCGCGAGAATCGCATCAACAGTTCTCGGAGGTTGAGGCCTCATCGTGAAGACGACAAGGATCGCAAAGAGGATGACGACGAGACCCGAGACAAGAACCGAAACAAAGCTTTTCACTTGAGACTTCCGCGCAAAATATTGCCAACTCATGAGATTGCCATGCTTTCAAATCCGACGCAAATGGCGATCAAGCTGTGAAAGCGCTAGACAGAGCTACGAGCCTTCACTCGACATAGCGCTTTTGAATGTGCGCTTTGAAGGCGGCCGTTGAAAGCGTGCCTGAAGCTTGCTCGACCAATTCGAGCGTTGGCAGGAACGAGCCCTTCGACCAAACGGTTTGGCGAAGCCAACCTTGTAGCAGATTGAAATCGCCGCGCGCGATGTTCTGGCCGATCGTCGGATGCTTCGCGCGAGCGGCCGCAAAGAGCTGCGCGGCGATAACGGCCCCGAAAGTATAAGCCGGAAAGTAACCCCACAGGCCAGCGGGCCAGTGAACGTCTTGCATGCATCCGTCCTTATCGTTTCCGAGTGTCGAAAGCCCGAGTGATCGCTTCATTTTTTCGTTCCAGACCGCCGGCAGATCTTCAAGCGGGAGTGAGCCATCTAGGAGCGCGCGCTCAATCTCGAATCTCAAGATGACGTGCGCGGGGTAGGTCATTTCATCGGCGTCGACGCGGATCAATCCGGGTTCTACTTGGCTCACAAGACGAGCCAGATTATCGGCCTCGAGCGATGTCGGGTTCTCGACTGACTTAGCAAGATGCTTTCGAATCACCGGAGCTGCAAACTCAAGAAATTCGCGTGAGCGAGACACTTGCATCTCCATCAGTAAGCTCTGACTTTCGTGAATCGCCATTCCGCACGCACCGCCGACCGGCTGCTCGATCCATTCTTGAGGGCGATTTTGTTCGTAAATCGCATGACCTGTCTCGTGAAGGACACCCATTAAGGCCGACACGAAATCAGATTCATTGTAGCGCGTAGTGATTCGCACATCATTTGTACTGCCGCCGCAGAACGGGTGATGACTCTCGTCGAGACGCCCGCGATTGAGATCGTAGCCTAGAAGCTGCATGAGCTCCAGGCCAAGCGCCTTCTGCGCGGCCATGGGAAAACGGCCTTGTGGAATTTCAACTGGCTTCAACTTTTGTTTTTCGACGACCTGAGAAACCAATGACGGGAGAAACTGATTCAAGTCACCGAAGAGTCGCTCGACGGTTTCTGTGTTCAAGCCAGGTGAATAAAGACTGAGAGCCGTATCGTAGATCGAAAGGCCAAACTGCTGACTCAGAACTCCCAGAGCCTCACGCTGCAGTCCGAGAGACTCTTTCATCAAAGGAACAAGATCGCGCCAATTATTTTTGGCGCGCAACTCCCGCCATGCCGCCTGCGACTTCATATTTGCGATCGTGAGCCGCTGGTTGAGCTCAACGGGAATCGCGGTGTTCTCGAGATAAACTTTTTTAATCTCTCTCAAGTTCGCCTGTTGCCACGAATCAAGTTTTTCAAGCTGAGCGCCTTCGATCCATTCGCCGACCTCAGGTGCGCAAATCAGAGTCTGGATGACAGAGCCAAGCTCAGCGAGTGAGTTTGCGCGTGCATCGCCGCTCCCGGTGGGCATCATCACCGACTCGTCCCAGCTCGACATGTTTCGGAGGTCTTCGAGGCGGCTGCGTTGGCGAAAGCGGGCTTCTAATTTCTGGTAGTTTTGCATCCCCCTATTATGTCGCAAAAGGCGTCGCGAATTCAGCAAAAATCAAACTTGATTGAATCGCATTCGAGACGTGACAGGAGTGTGAAGCACATTTGGTTTCGAGCGGCGATTCTCGTTCTAGAACTCGTCATGGAGATATCCTTTGGCTCAGTCTGATAAACCGTTTCGTCCGCTTTCCAAAAACATTCACGCCCAGAAGCAACCCTACCCGGCCGTTCAGTCGAAAATGGATCCCGTTCCGGCTGACGATCTGCAGTTCTACAAAGCCGCAGCCAAGCTGAAGGGCAAGCGAGCTTTGATCACGGGAGCAGATTCGGGAATCGGCCGCTCGGTCGCCGTCGCCTACGCGAAAGAGGGCGCTGACGTCGCGATCGTCTACAACGAAAACACGGACGACGCCCAAAGGACCAAAGAACTCGTTGAGAAAGAAGGTCGTCGGTGCTTGCTGATTAAAGGCGATCTCCGTAAACGCTCAGCTTGCTTCGGCTTCGTCGATCAAACGGTTCAAGAGTTTGGTGGCCTCGACATTCTCGTCAACAACGCCGCTTATCAAAGCGCGCAGAAGAAATTCGAAGATTACACCGAGGAAGAAATCACGCGCGCGTTCGAAACGAACATTCTCGCGATGATTTACATGTCGCAAGCCGCGGTCCCGCACTTGAAAGCGGGAGACGCGATCATTAACACCGGCTCTATCGTCGGCATCGTTGGTATCGGCATTCTCATTCCGTACTCCGCGACGAAAGGCGCAATCCACAGCTTCACGAAGTCGCTGGCACTCTCGCTGGGAGATCGGTCGATCCGAGTAAACTGTGTTGTCCCCGGCCCTGTCTGGACGCCCAACATTCCGGGTACGATGCCGGCTGAAGAGATCGAAAACTTCGGGCACGAAGTCATTATGAAGCGACCGGGCCAGCCCGAAGAACTTGCGCCGGCCTACGTTTACTTCGCCAGCCAAGATAGCTCGTTCGTGACCGGGGCTTTGCTCGAAGTCACTGGAGGACGTATTGGATAATCGGTCGCTCTCGAAGTCTGCTCTCCTCGAAAGACTTCAGTTCGACAAGATGACTCCGCGAACACGCGCCGTACTTTTTGCTCGAATCGAAGAGAACAATCCTGCTCCGCAACCAAAAGTCTTAACGGCTCAGGAATTCGCGATCGCGCGCGCGGTGGCTGACGTCTTGATTCCGCAGAACGATCAGCCCGACTGGCGGGTCGATCTTGCGAGCGATCTGGATCTCCGTCTTTCTAAGACAATCGGAAAAGGCTGGCGCTACGACGTGCTGCCTCCGGAGACCGAAATGTATAAATCGGGTCTTCGCATCGTAGACGAAATGGCGCAAACAAAATTCCAGAAGTCGTTCTGCGATTTGAACCTCAGCGAGAAAACCCAAGTCGTTGAACACATCGAAAAAGCGCGTGAGCCCGTATGGGTGTCCAAGTTTTTCGAAGAGCTTTTAGCCGGCTTCGTTGAAGCCTATTACGCTCACCCTCTCACGCAGGCCTCGATCGGCTGCACATCGATGGTCGATATCCGAAAATGAAAAACGCAATCGAGCTCTCTCACGACATTCTTCCGCATGCCGTCCCAAACTACTGGTCGACGATGCAAACTTATCCGCTGCACGAAGAGGTCGATGCCGTCGTGATCGGCACCGGTGCGGGCGGGGCCCCTTTGCTTGCGCGGCTGGCTCAAGCAGGAATGAAGGTCGTCGCTCTCGAGGCCGGCCCCCGCTTCTCTCCCTTCGATGACTTTGCCACCGATGAAAAATCGCAGGCGAAATTGTTCTGGCGACACGAACGACTCTCCGCGGGTCAAGACCCCCTCGCTTTCGGTAACAACAACTCAGGAACAGGTGTCGGCGGTTCGACACTCCACTTCACCGCTTACGTTCCGCGCCCGCACGAAAATGATCTCAAAGTTAAAACGGAGTTCGGTCGCGGTGAGGATTGGCCATTCTCTTATGCCGAACTCGAACCCTACTTAAGCGAAGTCGAGCAATTCATCGGTGTGAGTGGCCCTTCAAGTTATCCCTGGGGCGCCTCTCGCTCAAAATCATACCCTCTTCCTCCCCTCGATTTGAATCGCGCGGCTCAGTACATGCAAAAAGGCTGCGATCGTCTCGGCATTCGCACATCACCTGCCGCGAACGCCGCACTCTCGAAAGACTTCACCGTCAAAGGTGTGGGCCAGAGACCCGCTTGCAATCGACGCGGGTTTTGCCAAGCCGGCTGTAACAACGGAGCGAAGTCGAGCACCGATATGACGTACTTACCTCTGGCCGTCGTTCACCGCGCTGAGATTCGCGATCACTCCTACGTCACGGAGTTTGAGCTTTCAAAAGATAAGCGCACGATGACCGGCGTGGTTTATAAGCGCGGCGGAAAAACCTATCGGCAAAAGTGCCGCGCCGTTTTCTTGGCGGCCGGCGGAATCGAAACTCCGCGCCTCCTCCTCTTAAACTCGCTCGCAAACTCGAGCGGCCAACTCGGCCGAAACTTCATGGCGCATCCAGGTTCCGAAGTTTGGGGTGAGTTTCCGGATAAAGATGAACCGTGGAGAGGAATTCCCGGCGCCCTTATCTCTGAAGACTTTCACCGTGCTCCCAAGGCCGAGTACGAGACGGGCTATCTTCTTCAGAGCATCGGCGTGATGCCCGTTACGTACGTTTCGCAGAAAGTCCGCGGCGAAAAACTCTGGGGCGAAAAACTGAAGGCTCACATGCGGCAATACCCCTTTGTTGCGGGTATTAACATGCTGGGTGACTGTTACCCTTCATCGGAGAATTTCGTCGAGTTGTCTGACGAACTCGACGACCGGGGCCTAAGAAAACCGCGTGTGCATTTTACGTTCGGTGAAAACGAAAAACGGATGATGGATCACGCGGAGAAAAAGATGCGCGCAATCTGGGAAGAAGCCGGAGCCCGCAACATCTGGACGTTCAAACGCGGCGCTCACATCATCGGCACCGCACGCATGGGTCATGATGCCGATTCTTGCGTCGTTGACCCGAGCGGCAAAGCTTTCGATCTCGAAAATCTCTATATCTGCGACAACTCGATCTTCCCGAGTGCTCTCAGCGTGAATCCCGCTCTCACAATTATGGCGCTCTCGCTTCGCACGGCCGATCATTACCTAGGACGTCAGTCTTGAAAAATAAGAGTTTCCTTCAGCACATCAAAGAACAACTCGGTAACGGAGAATTTAGCGGCGATGAATTCGGTGGCGCCGATGGATCGACAGGTCAGGGTCTCCCCAAGCTCAGCGAAAGTAATTTCATGTTCGCGACCGGCATCGAATGCTCCTACCCGCAAACCGTCGACGGGCGACGCGACGAAATGCTTGAGACTGGCCACTATGAGCACTGGGAAAAAGATTTTCAGCTGATCGCTGATCTCGGCCTCAAGGTCGTGCGTTACGGTCTTCCCTACCACTTGGTGAATCCGGCACGCGGCAAATATGATTGGTCGTTCGCGGACAAAGCGATGAATCGAATGAAGGAATTGGGCCTGATCCCGATTCTTGATCTTCTTCATTTCGGCGTTCCCGATTGGGTCGGAGACTTTCAAAATCCTGAAATGCCGATTCTGTTCGCGGAGTATGTCGCGGCTGTTGCGAAACGGTATCCGTGGGTGCGCTGCTATACTCCGGTGAACGAAATTTTTGTGACCGCAAAATTCAGTGGCCGCGAAGGCGTCTGGAACGAGCGTCTGAAATCCGATCGAGCTTTCGTCACCGCTCTCAAACACTGCGCGGCAGCGAGTATTCTTGCGTGTCACGCAATCGTTCGCGAAAGAAGCGATGCGATTATCGTTCAAAACGAAAGCACCGAGTACATTCACGAGCTGCGTGGCGGGATTAAGTCTGAGGGACTTCTCGACAACCAACTTCGCTTCATCGCTTTAGACCTCATCTACGCGAAGCAACCTGATGCTCAAGTGCTTCTCTTCATGATGGATAACGGTCTCACTCGCGAAGAATTCGAATGGTTCATGCGCGGCGAACCGCCCGGTTACCAAATCATGGGAAGCGACTACTACGGGCGTAACGAAAAGATCCGTCTTCGAGATGGCACGTGCATGGAGGCCTCCGACGTTTTGGGTTGGTATCTCATCACGCACGAATACTGGCGCCGTTATCATAAGCCGGTCATGCACACCGAGACCAATACGTTCGATGCGAAAGAAAATCCAGTATGGCTCTGGAAGCAATGGACAAACATCATTCGCATGCGCGGAGACGGCGTCCCCGTGCTTGGCTTCACGTGGTACTCTCTCGTTGATCAAATCGATTGGGACATCGGGCTTTCGCACAAAAAGGGCACGGTGAACGAGTGCGGCCTTTACGATCTTGACCGTAAACCTCGCCCGGTTGCGGCCGCGTACCGAATGCTGCTTGAAGAGTTCGGTCAGATCAAAATTGTTCCGCACGGCGAGATGTTTGATGTCACCGACTCACCGGCGATGCTTAAAGTCGATATCTAAAGAGAACGAATGACCGAACGAATATCGTCGTGGAGCTGCCGTGCTCCTTCGAGAACATCGGTCATATTGAAAAAGCCGTGGATCATCCGAGGGTACTCCCGGTACATCGCTTCGACGCCCGCGTCTTGAAGCTTGCGCACGTACGATTCGGCATCGCCTTTGGCCGCGTCTTCGGAGCCAGCGAGGGCGAAGCACTTCGGCAACTTTGAAAAATCGTGGGCGAGCAGAGGTGAGAAGAGGGCCTCGCTCTCATCGTGCATCGATTTCGCGTACAGATGATTTAACTCGCCCGACACTTTCGGATTCGCGATCGGATTTTCGCGGAGCTCGCGCCAGCTGGGTGCAGAGAATGTCGAGTCGAGGGTCGGATAAAGCAGAATCTGCGCCGAGATCAGATGTGGCAGAGTCATCGAGAGTGCCGCGGCAAGATTTCCTCCCGCGCTGTCTCCACAGACGAAGACTTGTTTAGGCTTCATCTCGCTCGTAAAGAACCGAAATCCGTCAATCGCATCGTGGAGAGCGCAGGGGTACTTGAACTCCGGCGCCAGCCGGTACCCAATGTGAATGATCGTAGCGTCGCAACCCTCCGCGAGATTCATGAGGGCGGCATGATGCGTGTAGAGGCTTCCGCTGACGAATCCTCCTCCATGAAAGAAGAAAACGAGCTTCTTCCGATCAGCTCCGTAAACTCGGGCGTGGATGATCTGCCCGTCGCGCGCTTGAAAAGTTCGATCCGTGAACCGAACTGCAACCGCCGACGAAGGGACCGAAGAAAAACTTGTGAGATACGCAAACGACTCGCGCTTCTCTTGAAGACTTTCTGCCGATCCCCGCTTTTGAATTCTCTCTACGATCTCGTGAGGTGTGAGGCTCATTAATTGAGGCTCGGGCTCGACGCATGAACCTCTTTCGGGCGCTTAATTGCATCAAGCGTCTGTTTTTGTTTCGAGGTCTCGATACGGCGGCTCTTTTTCGCGGTTTTCAGTTTTTGAGGTCGACCTGTCTTCAGCGCGCCCATAATCGCCTCGATAATCTGCACATCGATCAAGCCTTCTTGACCATCTGGTTCAGGCTGGCGTCCTTCGATAATGCAATCCGAGAAATATTTGAGTTCTCCGCCGAACTGATCGGTTGTTTTGAATGACTCGTGTTCTTTTTTACCATCGATTTTGCGGAATTGCTCGAGGGGCTCTCCGTAAGTGAACGACGGGTTCATTTCAATCGATCCTTTTGTCCCGCAAACAAAGAAGCTGTTTACGCCGGCGGCCGCGTACGAAACCGTGAACTGCGCAAGACGATCGCCGGGAAACCGCATTGTGACCGCAACGGTGTCGTCGAAATTCCCGAGCTTCAAATCGGGACTGCGAATGCCAACGGCCGAGACGATCTCTTCGGGCTCGGCTCCGAAGACATAGCGAGCGGCATTGATTGGGTACGGAGCCATATCGAAAACAGGCCCAGCCTGATCACCGTTTTTCGTGCGATGATTTTTAGGGTCGGCTAGCTGGCTAAAGACTGATGAGAAAAAGCGAAGATGACCAAGTCGACCCGCGCGGATTTGCTCGATGAGGGAGAGAGTCGCTGGCTCGAAGTGAAGTCGGTAGGCCAACATGAGGGAAGCGCCACCTTTTTTCTGCGCTCGAAGGATGCGTTCGCAGCTGTCACTCGAGACCTCCATGGGTTTCTCGAGAAGAACGTGGATACCGGCCTCGAGTGCCGGGACCGCGAATTCTTCATGGCGCCAGTTCGGAGTCGCGATGTACATCGCATCGATCAAACCACTGCCGATGAGCTCATCCATTTCGTCATAACCGAAGGTGTTCTCGACGTCGTATTGACGACCGAGCTCGGCGGCTTTCTTTGGATCGCTCGTCACAAGTGCAGTCACCTCTGAGTTACCGGTGTGAGAGACCCCCGGTAAGAAAGCGGCCTGTGAAATGTCTCCGAGGCCGATGACTGCATAGCGAACTTTGGGACGTGACGAACCGAAACCGAGAAATGACATAGATCCTCCGGCGCTGATCTTGGCGGGTGTCGCCGCGCAAATCATGCCGGATTCATGCTGTGATCGTGATGATTTCGCCGATTAGATTTTCTTGGAGATCAGCGCGGAAACTCTCAAGACGGCCACGTAGACTGGAAAAAAGAGCGTGCGGGAAGAGTGGATTTGCCACACGAACATGCCAAGCGCTCAGTGACGGAGCTGGGCCGTCGATTTGGATTTTCTCCCTCGTTGTAAACGTCACCTCAACCGTCAATGAGTTAAACACAGGTCCGATTCTGGAAAGGCAGACGAACATATGAATCTCCGCACTGCGCTTTTTTTGACAGCCTCCATGGTTGCTTTTACAAATGTCTGCTACGCCCAATCGGTTTGCTCTGACCTCTTTGCTTCGTCGGAAGTCCTGGTTCTTGAAGCCGCATCTTCGATTGAAAGTCGACTGCTTGCGATCGAGAGCAAACTTCTCGTCGATCAGCAGATCGCCTCACCTGCCGAAATCCCGTTTGCGCATAGTTCGTCGTTTCGACCGATCTCGAATGACGAGATGATAAAGCGCGCGGCGGATTTGCCTCCCGAAGTCGCGGCAGCCATCACGAAATCCTACAATGCTCTGAACGATAAGGCGTATTTGAACGATTATTTCCAGCGCCTATTCGCCGAGGCGAGCCAGTGGCTCCGGCAGCACGGCCGCGCGCCAGACGTTGAAAAAGTCGAAGCTCGCAAAGTGTCGTTTCAGGCCCTTACGGTTGTGCTTATCAAAAGAGCGAAGGCTCGCGGCGAAAAGGGCTTCACAACGATTCGCCGCGGTCGGCCTCTCAGCAATGGCCGCCTTAAACTTGAGCCTGCCTCCATCGAAAAAGCGAACGATGGCTTTCGAGCTGCGATCCGAAGCGGCCCGTTTTTCGACCGCATGTTCGACAACGAAAGCCGCGAGGGCCACGGACGAATCACTCACTTGCTTCAGCGAGATATCGTCTCTGAAGGGCTCACTCCAGAGGCGCGCACGGTTTTCTTTGACTATCTCGGAACGAAAAAAGGCGTAAATTGGTGGGCCGACTTGTTTGATTCAGGAAATCCCGGTTCGTTCACAAGACCTGAAACTTTGAACGCGTACCTCACTCACGCACTCATCGACTGAGGAGTTGAATTTTTAACGAACCAAAATATGAACGCCTGTCGATGCTTTCTCGGGCTGAGTTTCGTTAGACTTCTGGTCCTATGGCAAACGCACTGCTCATTCTTGGTAACCAACTGTTCGATCCGAAATCGGCGCCTTTGAAAGGCAAGAAATTCGATCACGTTTTCATGCGCGAAGACGTCGAACTCTGCACGCACTTCAAATACCACAAGCTCAAAATAGCGCTTTTCTTGATGGCGATGCGCTCGTACGCCGATGAACTTCGCAAGTCCCATCACAAAGTCGATTACCAAGAATTAAAGCCATCGAAGCTGAAATATGAAGCCCACCTCTCGAAGTGGCTGAAAGAGAAGTCGATCAAGCACCTGACGATGTTTGAAATTGAAGACAAATTCTTTGAGACGAGGATCCACGCCGCACTCAAAAAAGCGAAGATCGAGGTCACTCTCTTGAGAACTCCCATGTTTCTCACCTCACGCCCGCAATTCAAAGAGTACCTCGATCACACGAAGAAGCCCTTCATGCGTACGTTCTACGAAAAGCAGCGCTCTCGTCTCAAGATCATGGTCGACGCTCATGGCAAGCCTGAAGGCGGCCGCTGGAGCTTTGATGAACTCAATCGAAAGCCGCTCCCGAAGAAAACGCAACCTCCCGAACCACGACTCGAGTGGAAGTCGGAGCACGAGAAAGACGTGGTCTCACTGATCGAAAAACATTTCTCTGAACATCCCGGAGAATTGAAAAGCGTTTGGTTTGCGACCGACCGAAAAGGAGCTGAAGCCTGGTTTGAACAGTTCCTCGAGGAGCGTTTCGCGAACTTCGGCCCTTTTGAAGACGCCATCGCTACCCATTCGACCTTCGTTTACCACTCTGTTCTCACGCCTTATTTGAACATTGGGCTTTTAACGCCTGATTCGGTCATATCGGCGGCGCTTAAGTTCGCGCACAAAAAGAAATTAAATGTCGCGAGCGTCGAAGGTTTTGTTCGGCAGATCATCGGATGGCGTGAATTCATCCGCGGTATTTATCAAAACTTTAGCGAAGAACAGGATCGCGCCAACTTCTTTAAACATAAGCGAAAACTCACGTCGGCTTGGTACGACGGCACGACCGGCGTCGAGCCTCTCGATCTCGTGATTAAAAAGGCCGATCAACTCGGTTACGCGCATCACATCGAGCGTTTGATGATCGTCGGTAATCTTATGCTGCTTCTGGAGATTGATCCTCGAGAGGCGCACCGGTGGTTCATGGAGATGTTCATCGATTCGTCTGATTGGGTCATGGGACCGAACGTCTACGGCATGGCGATCTTCAGCGACGGAGGAATCTTTGCGACGAAGCCTTACATCTGCGGTTCGAATTACTACCGCAAGATGGGTGGTTTCAAGGCCGGCGACTGGTGTGATGCGGTCGATGGGCTTTACTGGGGATTCATCGAAAAGCACGCGAAGTTTTTCAGTCACAACCCACGACTTTCAATGATGGTTCGCTCCGCGGAGAACATGGACGAGACCAAGAAGAAGCGTATCTATGCGGCCGCAAAGAAACTCAAGTTGTCGATCACGAAAGCTCACGCGTGACTTATAGCAAGGCGCGGGAGCCGAGCTGCGCCAATAACTCCGATTTTTGATCCGATTCTGGAAATGCGAACCGGGCATTCAAATGAAGGATATTTGACGCGAATCGCGTCTTGATAAAGCCGAATAGCCTCAGGCACGAAGAGGTCTTCGATCTTGAGCAGCCCCCCCGACAAGGTGAAGATCTCTGGATTGAATCCTAACGACAGCGACCAAAAAAGACTGGCTAACGATTCAGCGCTCTCGCGAAAAAGCCTCTTCGCACGAGGATCATTTTCGCGAGCCGCCTGCGCGATGATCTCAGCCGTTGTGAAATCTTTGAATCCGTAACGACGCGCTTGTCGCACCAGCCCGGTACCCGAGACCAATCGGTCAGGCGTTCCTTGATCGGCGTCGTCGAGGCGATCCGAAAGCCCCCGACTGTCGCACATGACGTGACCCCATTCGCAGCCTCGCCCCCGTGATTGCGCCGGTCGGCCTTCGAGAACCACTCCGACGCCGACTCCTGTTCCGAGAGTGATCATCGCGTAGGTTTCTTTTTTCTTCGCGGCGCCGACCCACCCTTCGCCCAGCGCGGCTGCAACCGCGTCGTTCTGAAAAAAGGCCTTTTCCTTAAGAGCGCCCGTTAGCTTGCGTTTTGCGCACGCCTTTTGAAGTCCATCGATGATCGGAACTGTTTTCCAGCCCTTCCAATTCGATGAATCAACGAGCCGACCTTTTCGCAAATCCATCGGCCCGGCTGAAGCTAAGCCCACTCCGAGAATTTTCTTTTGCTCTTTTGAACTGAGAGAGTCAGCGCACTGAGCAATTGAGTCGGCCATTTGCGCAAGAACCCAGTTGATGTGCGCACGCACATCGCCCGAGGTCGGTTGGTAAGGATCGCGCGGATCGAGTTCAGGTCGCCCGGGAGGAATCACCGCGTGAGTGACTTGATGGTGAATGCGGCCCGCCCCATCGACGAGAGCGGTTAAAATCTTCGTGCCGCCCAGATCGAGACCGATCGTGTAGCCCTCTAAATGAATTTGCTTCGAGACCCGGGTTTTCTCCATTGCCGGCAAGATTAGCTAGCCTTTCGGTCCACTTTCAAATCATATAAACGCGAAATTCAATTTGGAGGTTCTTTTGAAGGCGCAGGTTTTCAGCGGCGGAGACGACGGTTTTGTAAAAGCCGTTAACGAGTGGTGCGAATCGAAAAAACAAGAATATAGCGCTCAGTCGCTTTACCTTCCAACGGGCTCGACACCCATTCCCCTCTTTAAGAAATGGGAGTCAGAAAAGCCTTCGTTCCTCAGAGGTCTCCGCCTCGGGCAACTCGATGAAGTCATCACCGGCCCTCTGATTGGCGTCTTCGACCGCTTCTTTCAAGACATTCTCCCGAGCTTCGCTGCGCAGTTTATCCCGTTCAAAGACGCAAAAGACGCACCTGACCTCGTCATTCTCGGCATCGGTATGAACGGGCACGTCGCGTTTCACGAGCCCGGCTATCCCGCTTCTCTTTTCCGCGGAGTCGTCACCGTTGCCGATGAAGACTGCGATGCGATGAAGATGCCCCACGGCACGCAAGCCGATACCTTCGGAACTGGCTGCTTCATGAAATCAAAAGCAATTCTTCTCTTGGCTCGTGGCGCTTCGAAAAAACAGCTTCTCGATCAGCTCTTCAATGATCCGCAAGCTAACTTCCCGGCTGCTTACTTGCGTGAACATCCCGACTTCACGATTTTGATGGATGAAGCCGCTCAGCCCGAGATCAAGTCGCGTGGTTAAACCGGTTTTAATTATTCATGGCGGTGCCCGAGGCGGCTTTCCAACGAAAGCGATGACGCCTGTCTTCCGGGACGCCATGAAGGAGATCGTCACGAGTGGCTACGAAATTCTGTTGAGCGGCGGCTCGGCCGTAGAGGCCGTAACTGAGGTCACGAAACTTCTCGAAGACAATCCGATTTTCAATGCCGGCCGAGGATCAAAAATTCAGTCCGACGGCAAAATCAGGATGAGTGCGGCGCTCATGGATGGAGTGACAAGTCGATTCTCTGGCGTCG
>CAJYIL010000752.1 GCA_913774795.1 Pseudobdellovibrionaceae bacterium | reverse complement strand
TCTCATCACCGGAAGCTGCGGAAAACAAGACAATGGTTCCGCCGATCTCGACATGGGCCTCTCCGCAAACGGACTCATTCTTCCGGTCGATGACCAATCGTGCGTCGATGTCGCGAGTGTGACCTCTCCTCCGACCTATTCGCTCACGGCTCCTGTGCTCAGCTTTGGTGGATTCTCTCTTCTCTGGAAGAGCACGACGGCGAATCTTCGCATCGGCCTCATCCGCATCACGGTGAAATCGCCGAAACTCACCGGAGGAAAATTCGTCGGCGTCTTGGACTCCGCCGAAATCGAAACTCTCCTCGGCGCCACCAACGGAACTCTCAAAAAAGCCGACACTACCGCAGGTCGCCTCTACTCGAGCAGCAACTCCGCAACAGTGAAAGAACCTAGGTCTGACGGTTCGCCGTCTCGCCCATGTGCCTTCCGCATCGGTGGTCTGACGCTCGCGAATCCAAACGATACTTCGACGGTCAGCTACACCGCTCAAGTGACCGTCGAGCTCGTCGCAACCGCCTTTGACCCCGACAAGCCCGGCAGCGAATCCGTCGTTCGCAAAACTGTCACCAGCACCGCCACGGCTTATTGAGTCCTCGCTCTCAATGCCACGTCCTGCGAGGGCCGCCTTTTCAAGCGGCCCTTCGCATTGCAACCTCTAAGGTTTCAGCGCTCTCCACGTTCCCATCCTCATCCTTCCTGGATTCCGCGCGCTCGTTGTCTATCCGTTCAAGTTGACTCTTCTCGCACTGCTGATCGCGCCCCTACGCCTCAGTCACCGCATCTCCACTTGCTCCGGCCACGCGTGCACGGCTAAATCAATCAGAGCGCTTGCCAGTGGCCTCTCGGCAACCTTATTGAACTCGCAGAGAAACCACGCGCCCGAGCACAAGCAACCCCAACCAGGAGTGCCGCCATCGATCTCTTCGCCCACGCAAACCAAGACTCTCCCGAAGGCCAACCGCTCCCTGAGCGCTTGCGCCCGCGAAGCCTTGACCAAATGCTCGGGCAACAAAAGATTCTCGGCGCGCAGGCTCCTTGGCGGCGCCTCGTTGAATCCGGCCAAATCCCCAGTTTAATCCTTTGGGGGCCGCCGGGTTCGGGCAAAACGACGTTTGCCCTTCTCCTTGCGCAAAAAGTCGATGCCGAGTTCATCACGGTCAACGCCGTCGAAACCGGCGCGAAGGCCTTGCGAGAACTCGGCGAAGAAGGGCGGAGACGAAGACTCGAGCAACGAAGAAAAACGCTTCTCTTCGTCGATGAAATCCACCGTTTGAACAAGTCTCAGCAAGACGTCCTCCTCCCGAGCGTCGAGAAGGGCGATCTCGTCCTGGTCGGTGCGACGACCGAAAATCCCAGCTACGAGATAAACTCCGCGCTTCTGTCGAGAACGCGCGTGCTCGTGTTCGAGCGCCTCAGCGAAAAAGAGCTCACTGCGCTCGCCCAAAGAGCGGCCGATACCGAAAACTTGAAGCTTGACCAACTTCTCCAGTCAGAAGCCCGAGAGCGTCTCATTGATTTCGCTGACGGAGACGGAAGACGTCTCATCAATATGACGGAAGTCCTCCTCAACATATTCAAAACCAACCCCGACATTTTTCCGTTGAGCCAAGAAGCGCTCGAGCAAAACATCGATGTTCCCGCGCTTCGGTACGACAAAACCGCCGACGAGCACTACGACACGATCAGCGCCTTTATCAAAAGCGTCAGAGGTTCTGACCCCGACGCCGCTGTTTATTATCTCGCAAGAATGATTAAGGGCGGAGAAGACCCTGTGTTCATCGCAAGACGTCTTGTCGTTCTCGCGAGCGAAGACATCGGTAACGCTGATCCGCGCGCGATCACTCTGGCTGTCTCGGGTCTTCAAGCTGTCGAGTTGGTCGGGTGGCCAGAGGCCGCCATCTCGCTTGCGCAAGTAACGACGTACCTCGCAAGCGCACCGAAATCGAACCGGAGCTACATGGCCCTCAACGAAGCCAAGGCCCTCGTCGAGCGGACAGGAACACTACCGATCCCTCTGGCTCTCCGAAGCAGCAAGACCTCGCTCAACAAACAGATGGGATACGGCAAAGGCTACAAGTACTCGCACGAGGGCGAAAAAGGTTACGTCAAACAGCGCTTTCTTCCAGAACATCTCGGTGACACGAAATTCTACGAGCCGACA
>CAJYIL010000751.1 GCA_913774795.1 Pseudobdellovibrionaceae bacterium | reverse complement strand
GTTTGAACTTGTTCGAGAGGTTGGGCGTCGGCGGGGATGGCGTTTGGAGCGCTCGCTTCGGTCGTTGTGCCTGGCGCCTGAAGCGCGTTGGCTTCAGCTTGTGTGAGTGATTCGTTTTCGGGGAGGGCGACTTGAAGCGGAACAGCTTCGTCTTCATCGTCTTCATCTTGTGCCTGCAATGGTGCTTCGACATCGCTCCCGTCTGCGGTTTCGATTGGTTGCGGTTGGGCTTGCGCGTTTGTAACGGGAGCTACTTTCGCCGGCTCTTTTGCCGCCTCGGTGCGGGCATCGTTGATCGCAGTTGCGATGTCGCTCGACTCAACCGGTTTTGCCGCGCGAATCCGCGTGGGTTTCGCTTGCGTTGGCTGTTGCGGTTCAGGCTGTGGCGGAGCTTCAGATGGTTGAACTGTCTCGGGCTGCTGCGCACTCGGCGCCAGAGCGACGGCCGTTAAATCGTTGGCGTCGGCGAGCATCACTTCAACGGGTTCGCCTTTCGAAGCGTCTTCGCTGGTGCCTGCTGTTGCTCCGTTCGCGGCTGCGACGATCGATTCACCAGGAAGTTCAAGGCCCGCTCTTGTTCCGGTCGCGAGGCCCGCTGTTTCTCGAAGGGAAGGCGCAAACAAAATCGCGATGAGCAGGCCCATGTGCGCGAAAGCTGAAAGGCCCACGCAGCCCATGGCGCGTTGGTTCTCGTCGCGTTCTTCGGTGAGGGAGAGTTGAGCCTTCGCCATTGGGAGCCTCCAGACCTTGGAGAGTCATCCAAAATCGAGGCCGCCTCAAGGCGCTTTAGATCGGAGATGGCTCTAGTCAAAGTGGAAGATTTACGGCTCCGGTGTAAAAGCTTTCTAGAAGAAGCGTGAGGCCCCGAAATAAAGGCGGCGTTGGGCTTCGGGGTATCCGTAAGTAAATGATCTCTGTTTATCAAAGAGGTTGATCGCGCCGAGGCGGAATTTCCAGTTCGTCAGCGCCAGCGTGCGCACTGAAAAGTCGAGCGTTTCCCATGACGGCATCTCGATGAGCGCACCCGAGATCGGGTCGCGGTCGGAGAACGAACTCCAGAACGCATCTTTGAGTTCAAAAAGGAGAGGTCCGAAGAGTTGCGAGAGAGTGATTGCTGCTTGGTGTTTTGGCGCGAGTCTGAGAGGTTCGTTCGCCGTGAGACTTCGCGCATCGAGGTAGCTGTAGGCGGCAGCGAGATTCCAGATCTTGTAGCCGTACGCTATGGCTGCTTCTCCTCCGAGAGAACGCGCGTCGCCCGAGTTTAGTTTCGTGAAACTTGCTCCAATCGTTCGCGTGTCGACGAGATCGGTGAAGCCTGTGTAGTAGGTCGAACCTTTCACGGCAAAGCCTTCGAGGAAGCCGGAGAAACGTCGACCGTTAACGAATTCCGATTCAAGTTCCACCGACCAAGATCGTTCAGGCTTGAGGCTCGGGTTTGCGATAAAGGTCGAATAATTTCCGAAGCGGTCGGTGAGCGAGGGAGCGCGAAAGCCTTCTCCGTAGCGGAGCGAGGTCGTCGTTCGAGATGTTGTGAAGACGGCGGCGGCGGCTTTGAAGAGTTGCCCGTAGCGAGATTGATAGCGGTAAGACGGTTGAAGTGAGAACTCAGGAGTGAGTGACCATTGATAAGTTTGTCCAAGGTCGGCGTCATTTTGGAAGAACTCGCGTCCTCCGACGTAACTCGCAGTCAACTTGTCATACGAAAAATCGCCGAAGGTTCTGACAATCAAGCGGTCGGTGAAGATCGTGTTGAGATCGGCCATGATAGATGTTCTTGAGACGAACGACGAACTTGATCCGTTATCGTAGTCGCCCCAGATCCTTGAGTCGGTGATTCGAAGACTCGCGAGCGAATTTGCGCTTAAGTCTTTTGAAAGTTGGGCCGTCGCGAGCGAGCCTTTTTGATCGATCTGTGATGTGAACGGAAAAATCAGTGAGCCCGGCGATTCGCCGTTTGAATGAGCTTCAACGAGCCTCGCGCTCAATCGCCATCCGTCTCCAAATTCGAAATCGGTTGCGGCCGTCGCGCGCTGGAGGTCTTGCGAGTTGTGATCACGACGTCCGTTTCCAAGAGGCGATTGGTAAAGAAAAGTACCGGGGTCACGTTCAGTGAGAAGACTGACCTGCGCGATTGTCTTTCGTTGGCGCTGAAACGGAAGAACGAGTGAGGCCCGTCGCTCGCCGAAAAGCCCGCCTGATTCCGAGAGCTGGCCCGAGAGTGTTTTGTCGTCGAAGTATCGAAGTCGGTGATCGATGGCGCCCGCCATCGCGGAGTTTCCGTAGAAAACGCTTGAAGGGCCTTTGAGGAGCGAAACCTCTGACATGACCTCGGTGGGAATTAGAAGATTTGAAGCGCCGACACCGTCTGCCATATTGAGGGCAGCTCCGTCGAAGAGTTGGAGCACGCGGTCGGCGTGTGCAGAACCACGAATCGAAATCGTGGGACTTCCCTGTTCGCGAGATTGCACTCCGGGCACGGTGTTCCAGCGATCGCTCGTTGTTGTGCGGTCGTTGTTTTCGAAAGTCTGACTCGGGATTTCAGTTGTGGGCCAGAATCCCGCGCGTTCGCTGAAAACAGCAGCGGGTGCGGCTGTCACGATTTCGGTTGGCTCATTTTGGATCTGGGCATGGGCGCTCGAGATGAACGCCGTGAGAAGAAGCGAGATCATGTCGCTTGAGTGAGAAGATCGGCCGGCACTTGGCCCGCAACGATGGCTTTCGCCAGGCGCAAGTGATCGGGATGCGCGATGATCTTTGCGGCTTCTTCCATCGACGGCGGATCAGGATTCACGAGACGCTCAGCTTTCAACGCAAGAACGCGTTCGGCGTTGTCTTCGATCGTTGCTTTTTCTAATCCACCGTCGCGCACGGCTTTTTCCACAGCGTCGAGCGCGGTCGGAGGCGAGTCGGGTTCATTGCAGTAGAGCAGAATGTTGTTGCCGGCTTTGAGCGCGCGAACAGCGATTTCAGCTTTCGACCAATTTTGCTTGAGCGCGCCCATGTCGAGATCGTCCGTGATGACGAGCCCACGATATCGGAGTCGATCTCGCAAAATAGACTTCAAGAAAATTTCGGACAGACTCACGGGCCAATCAGGATCAATTTTTGGAAACTGAATGTGCGCCGTGAGAAGAAGATCAAGCTTTGCCCGAAACACTTTTTTGAATGGCTCGAGTTCGACTTGATCGAGCTCGTCATAAGTTTTTTCTTCGACGGGTAATCCGTAATGGCTATCGACGAGGGTGTGGCCGTGACCCGGGAAATGTTTCGCGCACGCAATGATGTCGGATTTGATGTAACCGCGAACGAGAGCTGAGCCAAGTTTCGCGACGATGTCAGCTTTGTCGCTGAGCGCGCGATCACCGATAACCGTATTCTGCGGATTATTGAAAATATCGATCGATGGCGCGTAGTCGAGATTGATGCCGACAGCTTTGAGTTCATCACCCATTGCTTGAGCGAAGCGAAACGCAACGCTTGTCGAATCGAGTTTACCGACGTGCGCGAGCGCGGGCCATTTCGTGAAAGGCGGTTGGAGGCGATGAACTCGTCCGCCTTCCATATCGATCGAAATGAAGAGTGGAGCTTTGTTCGGCATGCGGTGACGAAGCGCTTGAACTTCGGCGCTTAAGTTTCTTAACTGCTCTGGAGATTCGCAGTTTCTTTTGAAGAAGATGACTCCGCCGATATTGTTCTCGACGATGAAGTCAGCTTCGTCTTTTTGAAGAGTGGTCCCTGCGAGACCGATGATCATTTGCTGGCCGATTGCGTGTCTCAATCTCATCGCTTGATTTCAGCACGACGCTCGCGCGGGTTCAACCACTCGCGAAGAGACTCGCCACTGAGCTGTATTGAAAGCACGAGAAGCGAAAGCGCGAGCCCGGGAAAGAAGCTGATGTGCGGACCTTCGACGAGGAATCGCCGACCTTGATTCATGAGCGCGCCCCAAGTCGGGGTGTCGGCAGAGACACCGAGGCCTAAGAAGCTGAGACCTGATTCCGCAAGTACGACTCCCGCAAGGCCGAATGTCGCTTGAACCGCGAGGATCGACGCAAGATTAGGCCAAATGTGGCGGATGAGCACTCGTGCTGCGCTGGCACCGCTCGCTTCGGCCCCTCTGACGTATTCACGCTCTTTTAGGTGAAGCACTTCGCCGCGTACGAGTCTCGCGTAGCCAGCCCATCCGGTCACGGTCATCGCGATGACAAGATTCTTTGCGCTCGGGCCGAGCACAGCCACGAGAGCGAGCGCGAGTAAGAAACCGGGAAAGGCTTGAACCATGTCGAGGGTTCTCGCGAGCAGCGTGTCGGCGACGCCCCCGCGGTAGGTGGCGGCGCTTGCAACGAGAAGTCCGATTGTGACGCTGAGGAGTACGACAGCCGCCGAGATCGCAAGGCTCGTTCGTGCTCCGTACAAAACTTGCGAATAAACATCTCCGCCATTTTGATCGAGACCGAAGAACGCGTGCAGGTTCGGAGTTTCGAATTTTCGGGAGAGATCAAAAGCGTTGGGATCGGTGGTTCCAAGTATCGGAGCCGCGATCGCACTCAAGATTATCAGCGCGAGGAGAAGGGGCGCGATATGTTTCATAAGATGCGCACCTTTGGGTTTGCTCGTGCATACAAGAGATCGGCTGCTAGATTAACGGTAGCGTAGATGAGAGCGATGACGAGAACGGTCGCTTGGACGGTTGGGTAATCTCGATTTTGAATCGCCTGGAATAAGAGGGTGCCAAGCCCTGGCCAATCAAAGATCGTTTCGACGATGACGGTTCCGGTGAGAACGGCCCCGAATTGAAGCGCGGCGACGCTTATGATGGGAATTGCGGCGTTCGCGAGTGCGTGACGAAAGTAGATGCGCGTGTTGCTTGCGCCTTTCGCGCGAGCGGTGGTCACGAAGTCTTCGGTGAGGGTTTCAAGCATCGCGGCTCTGGTAACTTGAGCGAGGATGGCGGCGAGCCCAAGCGCAAGAGTGATGGCCGGAAGAACGAGATGATCGAGTCCACCGCGCTCGCTCACCGGCAGCCAATCGAGCTTCAGCGCAAAAATGTAAACGAGAAACGGACCGATCCAGAATGACGGAAGACTTGTTCCAGTGAGACTCAGCGTGCGAACGAAGTGATCGGTCAGTTTGTTTTTGTTTGTCGCCGCGAGAACACCCAGAGGAATTCCGGTGATGAGTGCCAGCAGCATCGCGGTCGTCGCGAGTTCGAGAGTGGCGGGAAGGCGTTCTTTCAGTTGGTGCGAAACGGGTTTTCTTGTCGTGAACGATTGTCCGAGATCGCCTTTGAAGGTCGCAGCCATGAAGTCGACGTATCTTGTCGCGAGAGGTTTATTGAGTCCGAGATCTTGGCGGAGTTGCGATTTGTCCGCGGTGCTCGCTTGCTCG
>CAJYIL010000750.1 GCA_913774795.1 Pseudobdellovibrionaceae bacterium | reverse complement strand
CGGGTCTTCGCTGCTGGACGACCGCAGACGTCGATTTCGTTGAATGCGTCATGACTTTCAATTTGTAGCCGCGGTCAGTTCGCCAGCGCCGATTTCGACTCGGGCTGAACCGCTCGATTCCGATTGTGCGCCCCGCACATCCACCGCAAATTCTCGGCCCTATTCGAACCGCCTTGCACAAATGACTCGATGTGATCGAGCTGCAAGAACCGCTTTGACTCGCATCTGTGCCCGCTTTTGCTAACGAACGTGCAACCTCGTCCGTCGTTCTCGACTCGATTGCGCTCATGAACTTTTATGTAACGCGATCGTTTCACCTCCGCTGCGGAGGTGAATGTTGCAAGCGATGATGGAGTTGTCGAATTTGACGGACGGTCTGATTCTTGGCCTACTCGTGCTTTTGCAGCGGTCTGCCGTTTTTTCTCGTTTCTGATTTTCGCGCGCTCTGCTCTTCGTTTCGGATCAAACTTCTCAAGTCCGACCTCGACGAGACGCTCGAGAAGCGATTCGGTCGTCATCGATGGGTCGACGTGACCGAGGAGATCTTTGAGGTGGTTCAGCTTGTCGTTGAGCTCTTTCGAGATCGAGAAGCTGATGCGTAGGCGATCATTAGAGATCGCATGCTGGGTTTCGCGTTTTTCTCGTTCGGGATTTCTGCGCGCGAATTCTTCTTCGACTTCACGGCGGGATTTGCCGAGGCATGTTTCGACGAGTTCGATTTTGGCATTCAAGGAGTAAGGCCGCTCGATCTTCGATTCTTGGTAGAGGAACGATTGAACGTCGGCGGCGACACTTAGGCTCAGCTCTCCTGTTTCGAGTTTCTCTTCGAACTGCGACAGCTCCTTCACGAGCTTCATCGCATTGATTCGTCTCATGGCAGAGCCTGCGCAGTAGCCAAAATGCTTCGTCACCATTTCGTAGAAGCTTGGATATCCATGCTCGAGATAGATCTTTCTTGCTGCAATCTCTTGGAAGAGCTTGATGATCTTCAACGTAGATTCGCGCTCAAGTTTAATTTCTCTCTCGGCTTCGAGAACAAGTTCGTCGTTGGAAAATGTCATGAATCACCTCCGCAAGCGAGGTTGTACCACCGGTTTTAAAACTTAATTTCGTCGGAATTTTTCCGGCGAGCGTTCATAGCAAAGATCCAATCGGGTCCCATTTTAAAACGCGTTAGACCGCGCAGAGGATGACGCAGAAAGTGCCTCACCCGCCCTCGGGCATCGTAAACCGAAACTGCTTATACGAGATCCTGACGAATAAAAATCCCCGTCAACCAAAAAAATTAAATTCTCCGAAGAATCGTTGCCCGATCCGCCAAGGCAAGGCGGATCGGAACCCGCCTCTCATGGATGGACATAAGCTCGCGCCACCGCGCTCTCGAGGCCGTAAGAACACCAGATTCTCTAACCAAGGAAGCGAGAGCCACCTTCCCAGCGGAGGTGAAAAGACGAACAGCTAAGGTCAGTGCCAAGCACGACCCCGTAATTGCAGATCTCGATCCTCCATCCGTCCTTGAGAACGAGGGTTCCGAAATCCCATTCAGGCATTTCGGGCAAAGAACCTAAAACAGATTTAAATATCTAAGGGGAGCCCAATCACCCCCGCTAGCCGGAGGTCATCGCTTCGGATTATACCAATAATCGAAGTGCTTCTTATCGACCGCACGCCCGCGGTACATGCGCCATACCTGCGGCGCCAAACGTGCGAACTGCGCCAGCGTTGAATCTTTGCGATCAATCGTCGTGACCGTAACGTGATTCAGACGGCCGAACTTTTTGCCCACGACCCGGCCCCGATCACGCATCGCGTGGGTAAACACAGAATCCTCGGCGACGAGATGCTGTTCGCTAAAACCGCCGATCGCCAGAGCTTCATCTCGCAGAAAGAAAAACACCGCTCCGTTGTGACCGGCAATCTGTAGCACGAACCATTGCAGCGCTCGCGCCATCAGGCGCGTGACGAACTTCGGAGACTCGACGCGAAGATTCAGTGATCCGCCGAGAAACTCACCGCCCGACAAGTATCGATCGATCTCCGTCAACGTCGATGGCTCGATCACGCAATCGGCATCAATTGCCAGCACAACGGAGAAACGAGCCGCACGAAGACCTGCATTTCGCACAGAAGAAATGTTTCGCACCTCGTGATCGATCACGCGTGCGCCGAGCGACAAAGCGACCTCACGCGTGCGATCGGTCGAGAGATTGTTCACGACAATGACTTCGCTCTCGCCAGCAAAGGCAGCCCGAGCCGCCTCGACCGACTTCAAAGTCGCCGGCAGATATTTCTCTTCATTGTAGGCCGGGATCACGACGGAGATGCCCGTCACCAGCCCTCCGGAACTTCCCAGGTCTCTTCGCCCCGAAGAAGCGCGTAGACATTGCGGCAGACATCGGTCTCGATTCGTGGAAGAGCGGGAGGCTCATTCAAAGACCGCACCGGCAAATGCGCGTGACGCTCAAGTTCGCGATCGAACGCGATATGCATCAACGGCTGAAGAACCAAAGAGTCTTCGGCGTTATAAGTCATCAACGTTTCGAGCGCGCGAGGCACGCCTCGCTTGTGCATGCGCCACAAACGAACGGCGTCGAAGCCGTCGATGTCCATGGACGAGCGTTGATGAACACCCGGCAGAGCGCGCTGAATGGCCTTGAGGCCTCCGCGCAAATCATGTCGGCGGAGCCAGACGCAAAGGTCGACGTGCGGCATGCGAAGTTCGAGTCCCGTTTCGTGACGTAAGAACGGCATGTCGAAACAAATTCCGTTAAACGTGACGACCATCTTCGCTTCGGCTTCGAGACGCTCGAGCAACGCGAGCTTGCGAGCCGGCTCGTGCTCCACGAACAACTCACCTTTGAATAAAACCGCGATCGTCGTCGAATGCGACTGCGGAGGAAAACCAAGTCCCGTCGTTTCAATATCGAGATACGCAACCGCGTCTTGGCACTCCGGGATGAGGCGCCACATGTGCGCGCCCTTCATTCGCTGAGAGAAATACTTGTACTCGCCAGATTCAAAAGCCGCACGCGACTCTTCAAGCCCAGCGGCGACGGTTGCGGCTTTTTTCGCACCGAAGACTTCGCCGAGTGAAGATTCAAGGTCGTCCCAGGAGCGAACGCCTTGATCCCAGAGTCGCTTTTCGGTCGTTTCACCTATGCCCGGAAGATGCAAAAACGAATGATTGATCATCAGGCGCAAAAGCTATCAATAAACGACGCGAATTTCCACATCTCCTGCAGGCGGCCGAAACGCCGTCAGAGTGTCCTGAACGCAAGAACGGAAGCCGTCGCTGAAGGCGTTCGCGTCTTTCTTCGAGGAGAAATCGCTGAATCGACCCGCTTTGTACTGGGCCGTGTAGTCAAGGCGACCGAACTGGAGCGGATCTTTTGACTTAGGCTCACACTGACGGAGTTGGCCCAAAAGTGAATTCAACTGCGGCCCGCTGGGAAGCCCCTTCGCGTTCACATCGAAGCCCGACGCATTCGCACCCTCGGAGGCCATCTCATCAGTCAATGGCACAAGATTGAACGCAGAGACCAATCGCTGGCCTGACGGAGCGACCGCAAGTGCGTCGCGGTAGCCAGTGGCGTGCATCTTACGAGACGAGCGTTCGACCACTTGCAGGGCGTTTTTTTGAAAAACGAACGAGAGCTTGCCCGCGTAGGAGACGCTGCCCGCTTGCACTTGCATTCCGCCTTTGAAAATGTCGCCGACATCCCAAGTCTTCGCGATGCCGCAGCCGAGCCGAACCGTTTCGTAATGACCTGGAGGGAGTGCAACGTACGAAGCGGATTTCGATTTATCGAGCTGCATGAAATAAGAT
>CAJYIL010000749.1 GCA_913774795.1 Pseudobdellovibrionaceae bacterium | reverse complement strand
GATGACCGCTGTCAGCTCCAGCGTTACCGAAACATTTCAAATTCGCCCAAGACACTCGCGGCGGCACATGCCGATCTCCGCGACAAACTCCCGGACATGCGAGCGCGCTTTCGCGAGATCGCGACGTTGAAAGCCGAGATCGACCAAGCTCGAGTGCTTCTTCTGCGCGATGAAGGTGGGCAAATTGCTTCGAACGTTCGAGAATGGAATCGTCGCATTCCGCCGAAGCTGGCGTACCTCGAAAAGAAAACAAAAGAGTTCAACGCGCTTGTTTTCTCGAACCCCCTGGCGCATTTCGAAGCCGGGCAAAAGCTTTTGAACGAAGTCGTAAACAAAGCTCAACCTCTGACCACCGCAAAAGTTCGCGGTGCGTACCTCGAGGGCGCGCGTGATGTGCAGAATGATCTCTCGCGCTGGCTCGACCGCAAACGGACCGGAAATATCGATCGCAACGACAAGATCGCTTTGTTGACGAACGGCAAAACCGAACTGTGGTTTAAGCCCGGTGCTCAATCCGCTGATGAAGCCAGACGAGTCATGTGCAACATCGAGCGCGTTTACGTAAAAGGCGAAACCGTCGCCAACTGGGCGCTCACGATCGGAAGCTATGCGCTGGGACTCGAGGGCTGCTTGATAAAGGTCGCTTGGGCCGCGCGACTGGCCGCCGCCGCCAGCCGGGCGAGGATGGGCCTCGTCTCACTCGAGACCGCGAACATGTTGTCGTGGGGGCTCGCAATCACGAGTGCGACCGACTCCGCTATCCGCAAATGTCGAATTCCTAAAACGCAGGTCGCGCACAGTGGTCCGTCTTGCTCCGTGAAGCCAGAAGATGAAATCGTCACCATGGAGAAGGCCAACTGCGCGCTCGGACTCGCCATGGCAGGCGGAACAATTGCGTTCGCCGGAGCAACGACAGCCATCGGGAAAGCCGCGCTAGCACGCGCATCCGAGACGGCGGCTCCGGTTCTTGCGCCTCTCAAAAATGCCGCGCAAAAAATCAGCAAACCGCGCCAGTGATCGAGATTTGAGCACGCTGTTAATGCGCTGCTTCTCCGACTCTCCCTCACACCGATTGGTGTGAACAAACCGACAAACTTCAGTGTTGACCGAAAGCGTCGGAGCCTGGACACTTTTGGCGTTAGTACCTAGACCTCAGTCCTGTGGAGTGTTCGTGAGAATTAAAAAGCTCGAAATCATCGGCTTTAAATCTTTCAAAGACCGCACGGTCATTCATTTCGACGCCGGCATCACCGGTGTCGTCGGTCCCAACGGTTGTGGCAAGTCGAACATCGTCGACGCGCTCGTTTGGGTCATGGGTGAAATGTCGGCCAAGCATCTTCGCGGTTCGTCCATGGAAGACGTCATCTTCGCCGGCGCCGAAGGCTATGCGCCAATGGGCCTCTGCGAAGTTTCGCTGACCCTCGAAAACGATGGCGGTCCGTTCCCGGTTCAATATTTAAAGCACTCCGAAATCATGGTGACTCGTCGTCTTCACCGTTCAGGTGAAAGCGAGTACTTCGTCAACAAAGAGCCGTCTCGTTTGCGCGACATCCAAGAAATTTTCATGGACACAGGCGCGGGCGCGAAAGGCTTCTCGATCATTCAGCAGAACGCGATCGGTCAAATGATCACGGCGAAGCCTGAAGATCGTCGCTCGCTTATCGAAGAAGCAGCAGGCATCACGAAGTTCAAAGCTCGCAAGCGCGAATCTCAGCGCAAATTGATTTCGAC
>CAJYIL010000748.1 GCA_913774795.1 Pseudobdellovibrionaceae bacterium | reverse complement strand
TTTCACACGAACTCGGGCATCTCGCAGATCCTTGCAACTTTCGGCGAGGGTATCTGTTCACCGAGCGTGTTCCGAAAGCGGTTGAGGGAATTCGCCGAGTCGTCAAAGAGTGCGCAGCGCAAGACTTGTTGAGTGGAGACGATGCTCGCGCCGACCGCGCCGTTGCGTTGACGGTCGGTTCATCAAAACTTGAGCGCGAGGCGATTGAACGGTTGAAGCAGTGCGGTCTCCTTCATGACACGAGCGACCCAGCTCTTCCCGAAGTCGCGACCTGCGAAGGGTCGAGTGAAAAGAAAGCGGATGCATTCGCGTTTCAACTTCTCGATTTCCATCTCCTCGATCATCCGGCGCTCGAGCACGCCGAGTGGCTCCCTTACTTTTACGCGGCCATCAACTGCTCACTGAGCGAACACCAAGATTCCAAAAAGAGCGATTACGCTCCCGCCGAAAAAAGACTCGAGGCGCTTCTCAAAATCGAGCGGGTTCGCGAGAGAGTCGGTTGTCAGTTTTGACCCTGACCAAAGGCGAGTGTCGACAGACCTGTCGACGACGCCAACTCTCTTCAGTTACGATGTGAACACCATGGCAAAGCAGGTTTTCATCCGAACACCGACAGGCCCCGTGACGAGCGCGAACTTTCTCGAAAGTATCAAACCGCAGTTTCACGATCGTCTTGTCGAAGCGTCAAAGCAGTTGATCGACACCGGTCGCATCGAAGGCTTCGATTCGATTCGCCTCGAAAACGGTGACTGGGCGATCAAACTTGAACACGACGAAAAAGTGACGGGCTTCGTGCTTTATATGGGCGATGTCGACGATTCTCAAGTCGTCGTCCATGGATCGTCGCCGAAAAAATCGTCAACGGAACTCGTGATCGTCGACATGCAAGGCGAGAAGGAACGCGCGGGCGGAATTCATCCGGGCTATTGGTCGGTCGATTGGTATGCCAATCAGATTGATCCGATCGTGCGCCGGAAATTCTTGGCGACGATTCAAGCGATTCGAACGAACAAACCCTCTCGCACGTATCGCCGAAACGGGGATGGCACATACACGATCACGATTGCCGATGACGGCACTCCTCGCGATATGCACATCTACTGTTTGGCACGCTGGAAAACTTAAAGCCCCGCCCAGAAGTCGCAACGCGAGCCCCGAAAGTTCGAGCGCATCTCGGAGATTAAATCGAGATTCAGGTAAGCGTCTTGGGCGACAGGCGACCACGTCGGCTGATTCAGAACATTCGGATCGCCAACCGTCGCAAACGTAGTCCACCAATTGCGAATGTCTTGCGAGAAGACGAACTCAGGCTTCGAGTACACCAACGACGACATGTTGCCGAAAACGTAAGGCAGTTCGAGCGCGTGCCCCGCGCCGTAGCGACTCAAATAAATGCTCTCGCTGGTATGCGAGAAAACGTAGCGGTAAACCGAAGGATTAAACTGCGAAAGAGCGCGCGAGATCTCGCGCGTCGGGCAGTGGATCAGCGCATCGCTCAAGATCTCTTCGAGGCGAAACGTCGGCCGAGCGAAATCCGTGGGTCGGTACTCGGCTTCGATCTTTACAGCCTTCTCGGCGCCGAAGTAATCGCTTAAGAGTTTCGTGATTTGTGTGTCGGAGATCGAGCTTGCATTCGGAACAACCGCGTCCATCAGCGTTCGCATCTCGTCGGCGTTACTGCCGATGAGAAGGGGGATGTGGGCGGCGCGACCCGCGCGCATCGCCGACAAAACTCCTTCGCGTAAGACGACGCCGTCGATCGTCGCCCCCGCCGATTGAAGAGCGGCCGGGTTCATCGCGTTAAAGATGCGAACGACATCACTCGCAGAAAGCCCGCGCAGGCACTCGGCCGTGGTGCAGCCTGCCGCTTTCGCGAAGTCAGCGCCTTGCTTCTCACCGGCTTCGAGCGAGACGTCGCTTAAGAAACCGCTTTGCACGATCGCTCGTTGAAAAAGGCCGTTGGCGAGGGGAGATGCAATGAGCGCCAGAGTGTTGATGGCGCCGGCCGATTCACCGAAAACCGTGACATTTGAAGGATCGCCTCCGAACGCGCGGATGTTGTCGCGCACGTACTTGAGCGCGGCGATTTGATCGAGAAGCGCGTAATTGCCTTCGACCCCCTCGGCAGATTTAAGAAGCGGATGCGCCAAAAAGCCGAGAGCGCCGAGGCGGTAATTGATCGTGACGACGATCACGTTTTGGCTGGCGAGCTTTTCGCCATCGTAAAGTTTTGTCCCGAGAATATCGTCGGAGGCCGAGCCGACGGTGTTGCCACCGCCGTGAATCCAGACCATCACCGGCAGAAGTTTCGTGATGTTTTGGGGGCGGAAAACGTTCAAGTAAAGACAGTCTTCACTCCCGTATCGAATGGCTTTATTCGCGATGCTCGCTTGAGGGCATTTGTCAGAGTAACGGATCGCATGACGTACGCCGGTCCACGGCTTAGGCGCTTGTGGGGGCATCCAGCGAAGGGGACCAACGGGAGGCGCCGCGAACGGAATGCCTTTGAAAGCGACGGTTGCCCCCGACGGGTCGCCTTTGACCACTCCAAACTGAGTGATCACCTCAAGAGCGAGAACCTGTGAGGCGAAAAGCGGGAACATGAGCGCAAGCAAAAACTTGAACATGGTCGTCCTTCTGGCACGAGAGAAGAGCGGCCAGGGTGGTCGCCTCGGTGTCAAAAGACAACTCGAATCCGAACTTTCAAGAAGACTAAAAGAGCGAAAGCTGATCTTCGCGAGAATTCTCGACCGGCGCGACGTTTTGGCGAAGAAGCCATTCACCCAACACCTCAACGATCAACGAGACTTCGTCGGGTTTGAGCTCTCTGTCTTTCGGAAGGCCGTGCCACTTAGCCAGACACCCTCGACAGCAGGTCGCCGTCGCATGCTGCGCCACAAAGACGGGGTGCCCCCGCATGGGGGTTTGGGCGCCGTCGTTTGAAGGCTTGGCGGGAGCCAGGCGCTCGCGAACGAAATCGCGAGCATGATCGAGCACAACCGGTAGACCTTTGTTTGCCAGATAACGTGCGTCTTTCGCGTCGAGTTTGAATTTACGCCGAAATTGCGAGCGATCGAGTTTTGAGAAAAGTGCATCAAACGCCATGGATGATCACTCTACCTGAGTGCCTCATGGGGATCCAGACTTCTGAACCGTGCTTAGGAAAAGGGCCCCGCGAATCTTACCTTGAAGTTAGGGGAGCGGGCAGGTGGTCGAGTGGGCAATGGGCATTTTCTTTGCCGATGTGCCTAAGTCTCAAGCCCTTCGTTGCCGACTTTTATGAAAGCTTGCTTAATCTCTTCTTTGTTTTCGGCGCGATGAGAAACGCGCGAGAACAACTCGTAAACACAAGGCACAACGAACAACGTCAAGAACGTCGAGACGGCGACGCCACCGATGATTGACACCGCCATCGGAATCGTCGTCTCCGAGCCTGTTCCGAAAGGAAGAGCCTCGGGAATGGCCGCCGCGATACAGGCGAATGACGTCATGATGATGGGGCGAAGACGAACCGGGCAGGCTTCGAGCAACGCCTTTTTGACGTCGTGCTCGCCACGATCGCGGACGATGTTCGTGAAATCGACGAGCAGGATCGAGTTCTTCTTCACAATGCCCATCAGCAAAATCAAACCGATCATCGAATAGATGTTCAACGACTGTCCGGTCACGAGAAGAGCTAGGAATGCGCCCGAAACCGAGAACGGGAGCGCGACCAGAACGGTAATCGGGTCGATGAACGAATTGAACTGTGATGCCAAAACCATGTAGGCGACGAAGATTCCGAGGATGAACGCGAAAATCAGAGATTGAAACGATTCTTGGAACGTTTGCGATGCGCCCGAGAGAACGATTCGGAATCCCGGCGGTAAGTCTTTTTCGCGAGAGGCGATGTAGTCGAGAGCTTCTTGAGTCGCATGCCCTGGGGCCGCGTTTGCAAAAACCGAGATCGCGCGTTGCCGGTCGATGCGGGTCACGGATTGCATAGCTGGCTTGATGGTGTCGGTGACCGCGTTCTTCATTTGCGTGAGCCGGTTCGCCGAATTGGCGAGCATCAAATTTCTCAAGGTCTCGAGATTTTGATCTTTGGGTTGAACTTGCAACATCACGTAGTAGCGGTGACCGCCCTCCGTGTATTGATTCGCGCGCACGCCGCCGATCATCGCGCCAATTGTTGTCCCGATGTCTTGAACGCTGATGCCATATCGTGCGGCGAGATCGCGATTGGGCACGATATCGACTTGAGGTTTTCCCAGCAGGTAATCGGTATCGATATCGGTCGCGAGACCCTTGTCTTTGAGGCCTTTCATCAGATCTTGCGTGACCGACCAGAGCTTTTCCCAGTTATCTCCGCGAACGGTGAATTCAATCGGGAACCCGCGCGAGGCCGTGAATCCACGCATCGATAAATCCTGCATCGCGACCGTGAGGCCCTCGTCGAGCTTTTGAAGAGGGCCACGCATTTTGCGCATGACCTCTTGTTGGCTCAGGCGGTGGCCCGCTTTCGGATCTATGGGTCGATCTCCGGGCTGCTTCAAGGTCACGAACACCATGGCGGTATTGTAGGAGGATCCGCCGAAGCCGCCGACAGCCACGTACGTTTGTTGGATCTCCGGCACCGTTTTCATATACGCCTCGGCGCGTTTCATAAGTTCGTTCGTGTAAGAGATCGACGCGTCAACGCGAGCTTTTACGCGGACCAAGAAGATCGACTGATCTTGCGGCGGCGAAAATTCTTTGCCGATAAATTTCACCGACGTAAACGAAGCAAGCATAATCGCCGTCGCGGTGATCACGACTTTCCAGGGATGCGCCAAGCAGGCTGCGAGCATGCGTCGGTACAGATCTCGCATCCAATTCATGCCGGCTTCGAAGTGGCGCCCGATGAAATCGGTGCGCTCGTGAATCGTGACGAACCGAGAGCAACGCATCGGTGTGATGGTCAAAGCTTCGAG
>CAJYIL010000747.1 GCA_913774795.1 Pseudobdellovibrionaceae bacterium | reverse complement strand
TTCCGGAAAGTAAGGCCGTTTCCGAAAAGTAAGGACCTACCTTCGGCGGAACGGGTGGATGTGCCACTTCTCCGAAGAGGCATGTTCGAACAGCCGTGTTTCTTCATCGAACAGGCCGCCGGGCGAGTCTTGAGTCGAGAGAGCGAGACGCACGTGTGTCGCCGCTTGCAACAGCGCGATGTCGCCGTAAGTGTTACCCGCACAGAGGACAGGTCGCACTCCGCCTGTCTTCGCGAGCAGGCCTTCCGGCTTTCCGTCTCGCCAAGTGATCGGCGGTTTCACGATGTCAGTCACGACCCCGTCGCGAACCTCGGTCTCGATGCCGATCACGTGGTCGTGGTCGATGCCCAACAGAGCGGCGACGGGTTCAACGGCCCATTTGATCGACGCGGTCACGACGAACACTTCGTATCCGAGCGACCGAAGCAACGTGATCAAACGCCGCTGGGACTCAAAAACCGGCCATGGAGCGAGCTCAGAAAAACAAGCCGAAGCCCACGCACGAACTTGCGCCAATGAAAAGCCAGCCGAAATTTGCGCAAGCCAAACGTAGCCCACACGCGGATCAGGTTTTTTCAAATCACGGTAACGCGCCCACGCGTCGATTCCTTGCAATGCGGGCAAATCACACTTGCGAATCTGGTAATCAAAAAAAGTTTCGCCCGCATCAGCATCCCACAAAGTTCCGTCGGCATCGAAAGCCGCGATCAGTCGACCGCCTTGCGCCGCGCGCTGACGAAGAACGGTTTCGATCTGCGACCAAAGCTCGGGGCTGAACTCATTGACCGGTGTCTGGTTCTTAGAAATCATCTACGTTAACTCCGGCCTCCGGCCTTCGGTCGCTCGCAGGTGTGCTCGCGAACAACCCAACTCTCGCAGAGGTCTCTAGCCGTGTCTATCGTCCAACAAGTCTTAAGCCTTCCTGACATCGAAGAAGTCTTCACGTACGCCAACAAGAAACTTGCAGAACAAGAACCGAACGAACAAGAGCGTATGTTCAAGTCCTGGTCGGCGAAGTGGAGACGCGAGGCGCTTGAGCACTATTTAAAGCTCGGCTGGTCTTTCATCGCGCGTGACGAAAACAAGAACACGATCGGCTTCTTTCTCGGCCAGCCGTTCTTGTTTTTTCGCGGCCAAACGCAGACCCTATGGGTGGAGCACATCGAAGCTGACTACGACGAAGTGAAACATCAACTCGTCGACACCGCCGTGAGGATCGCACGCGAAAAACATCTTCAGCGCGTTCTCTTCGCAAACTCCGAAGTGCTCCGTCAGGGTCTCAAGAATTGGAACCCTGAACCACTCGAGTCAGATATCTTGGTCGTGAAAACGACGAAAGGTTAAAATGGCAGGCCATCACGCACCGAAGACCGCATCGAACGAGCCACCAAAACCACCGACGCACACACCGACGCGCAAGCTCGAGTTCTCGCCGACGACGCGCGAACAGAACATCAAAGCGATGAGTGAAGATGTCTTCGACCTCGTCGTCATCGGCGGCGGGATTACGGGTGCCGGGGTCGCGCGCGATGCCGCAAGCCGAGGCATGTCGGTGGCTCTCGTCGAGATGCAAGACTTCGCTCAAGGCACATCGAGCCGCTCAAGCAAACTCATTCACGGCGGCATTCGATACCTCGAGAACCTTGAGTTTCACCTCGTCTTCGAGGCTTTGTCTGAGCGTCGACTTCTCTTCGAGATCGCGCCGAACCTTGTTCATCCGCTGAGATTCGTCCTTCCTCTCTACAAAGATTCACGCGTCGGCATGTTCAAGATGGGTCTCGGTATGTGGCTCTACGATGCTCTCTCGATGTTCGAAGCGCCTGAGCTTCACGAGCGTCTGAACGCATACGAGTCGACCGAGCGCCTCCCTCTTCTCCAAAGACGAGAGCTCGTGGGAAGCTATGTGTATTCTGATGCCTACATGGATGACGACAGACTCGTTCACGAGACGCTACGAAGCGCGAGCAAACTGGGCGCGGTTGCCGCAAACTTCGTCTCCGCCGACGATGCGCAATTTGAAAACGGAAAAGTCGTCAGCATCGGTTGCACCGATAAGGTCGCAAACAAAAAGTTCAACATCCGTGGCCGCCATTTCATCTCGACGGTCGGCCCGTGGACTGATGAAGTCGCTAATCACCTTCTTAAAGACTGGAAGAACATTCTCCGCCCATCGAAGGGTGTGCATCTGACGTTCTCGCGCGATCGCCTGAAGCTCACCGAAGCCGTGGTGATGGCCGAAGGCAAACGGATCGTCTTCGGAATTCCGAGAAACGAGATGTGCATCATCGGAACAACCGATACCGATTACGATGGTGATCCGAAAGACGTGAGCACGACCGAAGAAGACGTTCACTACCTTCTCAACGTCGCGAGCCAATACTTTCCGGGAGCAAAGCTGACCGCAAAAGACATCATCTCGTCGTATGCGGGCGTGAGACCTCTTGTCGATGACGGGTCTGAGACAGAAAGCAAAACCAGTCGCGAGCATGTGATCATCGATGATCCTCGCAACGTGACTTTTGTTGCAGGTGGCAAATACACGACCTACCGACGGATGGCGGCGCAGACCGTCGAGGCCGCTCTAAAGTCCTTCTCGCTTGAAGAGCGCATCAAGTTCCAGCGAAACGACACGAAGGTTGCGCTCAATGACAAGGCGACGCCGTCAAAGATGGAAGAGGCCGAATTGAAAGCCGAGCACTGGGCCGCCCAGTTTCACATCGCTAAAGAAGCGGCTGACTTCTTAGCGGCACGCCACGGAATGGAAGCCGAGGACATGCTCCATGCTGCGAATGCCTCAGGAAGCTCCGACGAAATCCTCTGGACCGTCGAAGCTCATCACGCCATCCACCACACGATGTGTCTGAACTTGGTCGACTTCTATGTTCGAAGAAGCCCACTTTTCCTCGCGAGAAAAGATCACGGCCTGCCCCTCATTGCTTTAATCAGCAGAGTGTTTGCGCAGGAGTTAGGCTGGAGTGATTCAAAGCGTCAGCAAGAAGCCGCGAGTGTTCAAGCGTACGTGAGAAAAGAACTCGGGTGGAAACAGGCGTTCGGGTCTACTGACGCATCTTCTTGATAGCACTTACGATGTCAGAAACATTCGCGAGGCCATGCTTCGCGATGAATGCTTGCACCGCGGGTCCGCCTGAAGTGGCCACTCGAAGATAGCCGCGGCGCAAGAGGTCCAGGACATTGGCCTCAACGCGCATGCTCAAGTTTCCCGCGAGCATCTCTTTCATCACGTTGACGCCAATATCACCAAGATCGTCTTTCGTTTTATCGTTTAGGAGTTCGACCGTTTCGGGCCGAATCGAGAATGTGACATCCGGAGAGCGAGCGGGTCGGCGCTCAAGTTGAGGCTTTCCATCCCGCATCGTGAGTGCGCAATCAATCGAATCGCCGATCACGACGCCGATCTCCACACCACTTTCTAACAATCTCAACGCCTGGGCGACGGCCGCGCGCGTTTCGAAGAAGTTCTTCAGCGTCAAAAATGATTTTTCAGCAGGGTCATTTGCGAGATCCGATTCCATGCCCCGATCAGACCATACGGCGCGGCCCAAAAACAAGGACTAGAGGCGAGGTTTTGTTTCGTTAACATCCTGGATTGACTCCCGTTTCCGCAGTGTCCTACAATTTTGTGAGCACTCAAAACGCTGACCTGTCACTCGAAGCCCTTTAGGGGAATCTGTTCATGAGTTTTATCGACAAAGTTTCCGATTATTTTTCTAACGACATCGCGATCGATCTCGGTACGGCCAACACTCTCGTTTACGCAAAAGGCCGCGGCATCATTCTCGACGAGCCATCGGTTGTCGCCGTTCAAAAAAATTACCGCGGAATGCAAAACCGAGTTCTCGCTGTCGGCAAAGAAGCAAAAGAGATGCTCGGTCGTACGCCAGGTTCGATCGTCGCAATTCGTCCGATCAAAGACGGTGTCATCGCTGACTTCGAAGTCACGGGCTCGATGCTCAAGTACTTCATCTCGAAATCGACTGGTCATAAAAAATCGTTTATCCGTCCACGCATCATCATCTGCGTTCCTTACGGCATCACGCAGGTTGAAAAACGCGCGGTCAAAGAAGCGGCTGTGTCAGCGGGCGCACGCGAAGTTTATTTGATCGAAGAACCGATGGCGGCCGCGATCGGCGCAGGTCTTCCGATCACGGAGCCAACGGGCAACATGGTTGTCGATATGGGCGGAGGAACGACAGGCGTTGCCGTGATTTCCCTCGGCGGCATCGTCTACTGCAAATCGATTAAAGTTGCGGGCGATAAATTCGACGAAGCGATCATCAACTACGTCCGTCGCCAATTTAACCTTCTCATCGGTGAACAGTCGGCGGAGAAGATTAAAATCCAAATCGGTAACGCGTACCCATTCGAAGAAGAGCGCGTGATGGAGATCAAAGGTCGTGACTTGGTTGCGGGTGCGCCAAAGACGATCGAGATTACGTCGTCACAAGTGAACGACGCTCTCATGGATCCACTCTCAGAAGTTGTCGATGCGGTCAGAACAGCATTGGAGAAAACTCCGCCAGAGCTCGCATCGGATATCGTCGATAACGGCATCGTCCTCACGGGCGGCGGCGCGCTTCTCGCAAACTTCGATATCTTGCTCAGAGAGCGCACGGGTCTTCCGGTGACGATCGCCGAAGATCCTCTGACATGCGTCGTTCTCGGCTCAGGTAAAGTTCTCGATGAATTGGATCTTTTGAAGCAGCTCACGACCGACTAAATACTGAGGAACTGCCAAGGAATGGTGTCTTCCGATCAAGCGCGAGAGATCGCGCTTTTCTACCTGCTCTCTCTCATGGACGAGAAGCTCGCGCTCTCGGCTGCGCATAAGTCTATCGCGCAGCTGAAAGCCATGAAGCCTCTCGAAAATGGAACACACGACCGAGTCGACGTCGCCCGCATCTTGAGAAAAGGCTTCGACACTCACCGAAAAATGCTCCAGCGCAATCGGCCAACCGAAATGAGCGAGCGCATCCTTTGGTTCCCTGACGGAACCGACTTCGCGACTTGGCAAAAATTCTACCGATCTTCTTCTGATGCTGAAGTCACCGCGATCGTTCTGACGCGCATTCTCGGTTTCCCGGAAGCGGCTGTCGCAGAAGGATTCAACGTCAGCAGCGGAACAATGAAATACCGAGTCGCCAAAGGCACTCGACAACTCGGCAACGTGCTCTCGAAATCGGGGAGCCGTTTGTGAGCGAGATCAAATCGAACCAATTTACCCGGAAAAAGCTCACGCCTTTTCTCGCTCACGAGATGATCTACGACTATGTCACAGGTCAGTTGGATAATGAGCGAAGGGCAGCGCTTGAAGAATTTCTTGTAAAAGACTCCGAGTCTCAAAACCTCTTAAAGAACATTCAAGCGGCACAAGCTTACACTGAGAACCTACGCAAAGTTACGGTCGACGCTGAAACGCTTCTCCAGTTGCAAGAGGCCGAAAGCGCCGTATCGCTCGGGAAGAAATATTCGAGCTTGAAAGAATGGCCTGAGTCTCTTCGTTGGTCGGTGACCGCGATCGCACTCTCAGTGATCGTGGCCGGTTCGGTTGCGCTGATCCCTTGGGGTCGTTTGATGCCGGCAAAGAAGCCAGGCGGCGTAAGTCAGCTCGAGGTCGCGCAAATCCCGCAGCCGAAGCCAGATGAAGCGACTGAAGTAGCCGCTAACGACGATTCGGGTTCCGGGGATGAAGCCCCTGACGAAGCCGGTGACGAAGGTTCGGGGGATGACGTCGGTGATGAGGGTGGCGCTCCGCCGGTGAACGTGGCCGCGCTCGCCGCGATCGCGGCTCAACAACGTAAAGCAACGGCGACTCCGACCCCAACGCCGACTGCGGTTGCGGCAAACCGACCACCTGAATCCGTGGCTCGCGCGACTCCGCCCACATTTGTCACCGTCAATCTCCCGAAGCCAATTCAGCCGGCCGCAGCGAAACCGTCACCGACTCCAGCGCCGGGAACAAATGCGTCGACCAATCTTACGATTAGCACGACTCCTGATTCGCATGCTCCCGGTGATGCGAAAGCGCGCGGCTTCGTCTACCGCGCGTTCATGACGCTCGATAATCTTGAAGAGATCGGACCGAAAATCACCTCTGACATCGTCGCTCTTGGCGGCGAGAAAGCCGGCGAAGTCGAACTGGGATGGAAGCGCGGAACAGGTCGCTACTACCACTACGCATTGCCTGAAGAGAACGAGAAGAAGATGCTCGAACGCTTGCAGGTCTATGGTCCCGTCCGGATTTCGAAGGATCCTCACCCTCGAGTCATGCCTCCAGGCAAAGTTCGTTTTATTCTATGGGTAGAGTCGGCGGGAGATCCTTCAGCGCCGCCGAACTAAACGAGCGAGCGCATCTTGGCCCTGCAACAACAGCGTAAATTCAGATACCGCAAACCGCGACGTTCATTGAGAACCATCTTGATGAGTTGGTTCTTGGTGTTGTCGCTTGCGCCGTTGATGTTCGTTACGGGTTACTCGCTCGTGAAATACGAACAGGCGATCGACAACGAACTCGTGCAACGTCTCCGGGGAAACGCGCGCGAGTTCGAGAGCACGATCGAAGATTACGAAAAATATTTGAACGCACGGCGAGAGCGCTACAAAGCCGACCCGATGCTCTCCTTTGGGCTTCTCACGAACGCAGTCGCGCAAGCGCGCTCTCGTGTTGAAGGAAACATTCCGAATTCGTCCGTCGCCTCGCTTTCACTTTTCAATCGTGACGGCCAACTCGTCGCGACCGTGACGCAAGATCCGCGCGGAGCAAAAGACCGAAATCTCGAAGATGCGAGCATCTACCTCAGTGACGCCTACAAAAAGCAGCTCGATAAAGACGCTGACATGACGGTCGCGGAGGCCGGCGCGAATAAATCAGTCGATCTCATCGCGATCACGCGCCTCGAAACAAAAACGAATCGAAATGCGGGGTATGTCGAAGAGATCATCAATCTCGGACCACAGTTTCTGGAGAATGTAAAAAAGCGCTTGGGGCTCGAGATTATTCTCTTTAACGAAAAAGGTCAGATCATTGCGGGCTCTCATCCCGATTTTGCTCTTTACGACAAGCGAATGTTCTCGAAAACCGTGGGCGGAGCTGGGAGCGAAACGTTCTTTGACCTCACCGTGCGAAACGAGCCTTACGGTTTTATCGTGACGCCTGTGAAATGGGGGCAGTCGACATTGCTTGTCGGTCTCGGCGCTTCGAAACAGAAATCAAAAGGGATCTTGAGAAACGTCAACTATGCGTTCTTCACGATGATTTGCGCGATCGGCATCATTTTCGTGATGGTTTCGATCTTCGCCACTCGAGTCGTGGTTAGGCCCGTGTATGAATTGGTCGACGCCATTCAGATGATGGAAGTCAAAGACGGGCCCGTGGAGATCCCGGTGACTACCGATACTGAATTTGGTGTTCTCACCGAGTCGTTTAACGACATGAGCCGCCGCATCTACCAAACGAAAATGGAACTCGAGAAAAAGATCACCGAGGTGGAGAAAGCCTACTCCGATCTCAAAGATGCCCAGACGCGTTTGGTTCACTCAGCAAAAATGGTTTCGCTTGGTCAGATGGTCGCAGGCATCGCGCACGAGTTGAATAATCCGATTGGCTTTATCTACTCGAACATGAGTCACCTCAGAGATTATTCGGAAAAGCTAAAAACCATCATCGAAGCCGGCGAGCAAGGTAAAGAGGCTCTCGAAAAAGAAAAGCAGAAAGCGGATTACTCCTACATCGTTGAGGACTTGCCTCGCTTGATCGCCTCTTGCGAAGACGGGGCCAGACGCACGCGCGACATCGTCATTGGCCTCCGAAATTTCTCGCGTCTCGAAGAAGCAAAGATCAAGCGTGTGTCTTTGAAAGAGGGAATCGAAAACACGTTGAAGCTCTTATCGGGCGAGATGAAAAACCGCATCCAAGTGCACACGCATTTTGAAGTGGTGCCTGATGTTCTTTGTTACGCGTCTCAACTCAATCAAGTGTTCATGAATATTCTGACGAATGCGGCGCAAGCGATCGACGGCGAAGGTGAGATCTGGATTCACCTCTACAAAGACGCGAAAAACAAAGCGGTCGTCTCGATCAAAGATTCAGGAAAAGGCATCGCGAAAGAGGGCCTCGATAAAATCTTTGATCCGTTCTACACGACAAAATCCGTCGGGCAAGGAACCGGTCTCGGCCTTTCGATCTCTTACGGCATCGTCAAGAATCACGGCGGCGACATTCAAGTGAAGAGCGATACGGGCAAAGGCACGGAGTTCATCATTTCGGTTCCGATCGATGGGCCACCGGGTGCCCTCGCTGAAGCCAACAAAAAAGCATGATGATTCGTTTCAAATCGTCCCTGACCTAGACATCAGTCTCAAGAAAGATCACCTGCACGCCGATCAGATATGTGAGTGATGTGGGCGCTCAGGCGCCCGAAGTCTATTCAACAGTGTATCGAAGTGAGACACCGCAAGATGGGCGCGCGCCGACCGAAACCAACTGCATTGAAAGAACGCACGAGTGTGCGCCCGCAGATGGGCCTTTCGCGTCTTTTTGCAGCGGCCAACGCGCTTGTTCCGTTTCATCAGTACGACGAAGAAAGCGACAGGCCGGCAAAGACTGATCTTCGCGTCGTGCCTGATACGCAGGCGACCATCGAAGATAAAACTCTCGCGATCGGCGATCCACGTTTAACAACGCCTTCGAAACTCACCGATAGACTTGAGCTCGCTCCTCAGCCGGTGTTCGATTCGAACAAACATCTCGACCCATTTCCGCAATTCGATCCCGAAGCGTTTAAGCGTGCGGTTGATCCTGCCAGAGACTCGGTTCTACCTGACGAAAAGCAGGCGCCGCTCGATGAGGAATCGAACTACGGCACGGCCATTCGTGTTCCGAACAAGAGCCGCCGCGCGCCTCCTCGAGAAACGAAAACGAACTTTTCGGTCGGCACGCCGACGTCGGTGACGAAGCTCAAGAAAAACGAAGACGCTAAAAAGCAAACGCGCACAGCGAAGGCGTCGGCGCTCGTACTGCTTGTCGCCGCTATCTCACTCATCGCATATGGATTGCTCTCGACCGAAACGTCAATGACGAGCCAAACCGCAGCGAGAAAAAGTGCCCTCACGCCCGAGCAAATTCAAGAGCGACTCAGTTACTACCGCACCATCACGGGCGGTAAGCTCAATCGCGACCGCATCGATGTGCAAATTCAGAACTTCAAGACGGCTCCGAACCTCGGTGCTCTCGACCAGAAAGTGAAGCCGCCGAGTGTGATGGACGGTCTCCCGCTGCAAGGTGAGACGCGCGCGAAGAACACCAAAGATCTTCCCTATGATCCGACCTACTCCGAGGCGAAGATCGCCTATGGTCTTCAAGAAGAGCAGGAGCGGATCAAATTCGAAAAACTCGCGCGCGAAGCTTGGATTCAAGAATTCATCGACAACGCACGTCGAGACGGCGTCGACGTCAAGATTGATGACTTCGGCAATGTCACCACGCGCGAGTTAAAGCCTGAAGAAATGCAACAGCCGCTTTTCGGTCAATGACCTCGAGAACTCATCTCGTCGATCGCCTCCCACGAACGAATGGCGACGCTAAGATCTTGCTCGAATCGAACCCATCCCTCTTTTCTTAAACTCGTAAATCCTTGGCTTGCGACAATCACGTGATCAACGAGTGGAATATCCATCATGGAAGAAGCGGTGACCAACTGACGAGTGAATCGCAAATCCTCCATGGATGGAATTGTTCCGCCCGAAGGGTGATTGTGGGCGATCAGCACCGCCGTCGCATTCATCGAAACCGCAAATCGAAAAACATCGCGCGGGTGCGCTAAACAAGAATTGACGGTCCCTCGAAAAAGCATCTTGGTGCCGAGCACTTCTTTTCTCGGCCCTAGGGCTAAACACCAAAACTCCTCGACGTCGGACGACATTAAATCTCGAAGCGCCAAGTAGGCGCGCTCGGCCGTGACGATCTCATATTGAACACTCATGGGTTTTCCTTTCACAAAAGACGTAAGGAGTTTTCTCCGCGGCACGTCCTTATCGGGCCTTTGCAACCTGTGGGCACACCGCGAGCTCGAATCAATGAGGCAACCGCGTTTTTGACTCAACGCCGTCGTCCGGACCTCGTCCTCCCCCCGTCTTGCGAGCCCCCGAAACTTCCAGCACAATGAGCACTCAAACGCTACAGGAGCTCACATGAAAAAATTCACCCTCATCGCCGCTGTCGCTCTCGCACTCGCGACGTCTGCGTGCGGACCAAAAGCTTTCGTCAAAGGCGAGTACGACGATGTCGAAAGAGAAAACAACATGAACGACCAATGGTCGGAGACTGACATGCAGAAGTCGGTTGCTGATCTTGTCGCGGGAATGAAAGGGCATAGCGCGATCGCAAACGCTCGCAAGCCACCGATCGTGATGGTCACAAAGCTCCAGAATAAAACCAATGAGCACATCGACACGCAAAACATCATGGACATGGTTCGCGTTGAGCTCTCTCGGGGTGGCCGAGTCGCCTTCGTCGATAAAGAAGCGCGTGAAGACGTCGCTGAAGAATACAATTACCAAAACTCCGGCATGGTGAGCGAGACGACGAAAAAAGGACCTGGCGGACAAATTGGCGCCGACTACATCGTCAACGGCCGACTTGACTCGATCGTTCAAGAAGTTGGTAAAGACAAGACCGTCTATTACAAGCTGACTCTGAACCTCACGAACTTGAAGACCAACGTCGTTGAGTGGACCGACTACAAACAAATCCGCAAGAAGTACCGCAAGCGCTCGGTCGGTCTCTAAGGGTCACAAATGAGTCGCGCATTCGCTCACAAAGCGGTGCTCGTGAAAGCCGCGCTCGTCGCGGCTTTCACGCTATTGGCCACGAGCTGTGCGACTTACCAAACGAAGGTTAGCGACGCGCGCCAAGCGCTCGCGCAAGATGACCCCGCAAAAGCGGCGGGCCTCCTCGAGCCGCTTGCGCACAAACAATCTGACGATCAACTCGTCTATCTTCTCGACTACGCGACCGCTCTTCAACAAGCCAAGCGCTACAAAGAGTCGGCGAAGGCTTACGAAGAAGCCGCAAAGATCGCCGACATTCAAGATTATCACTCGATCAGTAAAGTCACCGCGAGCCTCCTCTTCAGCGAAGAGATGGTTCAGTACAAAGGCGATGATTACGATAAAGTGCTTATTCACGTTATGAATGCTGTGAACTATCTTGAGATGGGCGATCTCGACGAAGCGATGGTTGAGGTTCGTGACTTGAACACCATGCTCTACAAATTCAAGTACGAAGCAAAAAAGAACTACGAGCAAAACCCTTTCGCGTTTTACATCGGCGCTCTCATCTACGAAGCAAATAGAGATTACGACGACGCACTCATCGGTTACAAAAATGCGTACGCGGTCGCTCCCGGCTACGTGCCCTTGAGACAAGATTTGATTCGAGCTGCGATGCTCGCTCAGCGTCCCGACGAATTCGAAAAATTCCAAAGCCAATTCCCGGAAGTGAAAGTTACAAAGCCCGATCCAAAGATGGGCGAACTGATTCTCGTTTTTCAGCAGGGGTGGGGCCCGAGAAAAATTCCGAGAGCGGATAGTCCCAGATTCCCAACGCTCATTCCATACAGCTCGAATACACAGTCAGCGTTCTTACAAGCGGGCGGTCTGCAGATTCAAACGTCCACCATCTTCAACGTCACCGATACGGCGATCCGCACACTCAACGATGACTACGGCCGCTTGGTGGCCATGCGATTAGCCGGGGTTGGCGCGAAGGCCGTTGTCGCTGATCAGATTTCGCAGAAGAACAAAGCGCTGGGCGCAGTCGCGTGGCTTGCAATGAATCTCGCCGATCGCGCCGACGTCAGGCAGTGGTCGACGCTGCCTCAGTCATTTCAGATCGCGCGTCTCCCGCTGAAGCCGGGAAAATACAAGGTCAACGTTCAAGGTTTATCTTACGGAATCACGCCATCAGGCGAGGCGATGCCCGAGCGCGAAGTCGTGATACGTCCTGGCAAAAAAACGTTCATTTCCTGGCGATCGGTTCGCTAAACGAAACTGGACTGCCGTAAATTCCCAATTAACGCTGCAATTGACGAATGATCACTCTCATTCTCACTTCGTACATCGCCCTGGCTGCATCTATGGATCCCCCTGCCTCGTCGTCTCAGTCGAGCGAGAAGCTCGAAATTCCCTCGAGTTCGACCGTCATGGATTGCGGAAAACCAGATCCCCGTGAAACCAAACAAGACGGCACGTACACGTGCACCAATCATTATAAAAAAGAAATTCCGAACGCGAAGTTCACGATCCGTAAAGGAAAACTCGACGGCCAGGCGTTCGGATACCGCGAAGACGGCACCCCGGAGTTTGAGGGAAATTTTAAGAAAGGTTTTCGCGATGGCAAAATCAAAACGCTCTGGTCAGAAAAAAAGAAGCGCTTCAATCAAACAACTCAATACGTGGCCGGAAAGCGAAACGGCCCCGAGATGATCATCACCGACGATGACAACGACAATCGCCAAGTGAAGCTTTTCAAGAACGATGAGAAGCACGGTTTTACGTACTATTTCCGTCAGGGAAAGATGTTCGATGCCAGTGACTGTGAAATCGACGGCCAGCGCGCAGGCCCCGAGAAGTGCCAGTCGATCGTCATTCCTGGATACGAGTCAGATTGGGCGGAGTATCAGAACGCCCAGAAAGCGAAGGCTGATCAGGAGAAAGCCGACGCAAACCGTGAGGTGATTCGCAAGAATCGCGCAGGGCAAGTGATTGAGCGCTACAAGCTTAAAGACAATCAAGTTTGGGGAAAGTACGAGCGCTTCTACGCGAATGGCAAACTTGCGCTCGAAAGCGAGCAAGAAGCTTCACGCAAAAAAAGCGAGACCGAATACTTCGAAGAAGGGCAAAAGAAGCGCACAAGCCTTTACGATGGTCGCGCTGAAGTGAAGCACGACGAATGGTACCAGAACGGAAAACCGAAGCTATCTTGGACAAGAACCTTCGGTCCTGACCGCACGACGATTTCGAAATTCAGAGAGTATTACGATAACGGGCAGGTACGCGAAGAAGGCACACGAGTCGGCACTGTTTTCTACAACGGACTGGGCGACTACGACGGCGAACTCAAAACCTATCTTGAGACTGGCGCTCTCTATTCAGTCGAGAACTACCGGAACAAACGCAAAGATGGCCTGCAAAAGATCTTCACCGAAGACGACACTCACCAACCGATTCAAATCGAAGAAGTTTACGCGAGCGGTATTCTTCAAAAGGTGACGACCGTAGACGCCAAGACAAAGAAGACTCGGCGGATTCAGGAGTTCATGCCGGATGGGTCGACGAAGTCCGATAAAAAGTTTTAATCGTCGAGTCCGATCAGGTACGAAAGGCGAATCATCACGGAGTAATTGTCTCCGATCGTCGTTTGATCGACGTTGTTCACGCGCCCGTGCGTGTTAAACGCTTTGACGAAACGAATGTCAGGGCCGATTTGCAGGTGACGGGCGAGTTCGAAGTCCAGGCCCCCTCCCACATAAATTCCCGCCGCCGATGCCGAGATCGAGGCGTTTCTGAAATCGTTGGCGAGAAAGCTCATGCCGACCGCGAGATGCGGATAACCGCTTTCGAAGTCTCCGAAGGCATACTCCGCGCCGACCGAGAGATCGCGGTGCGAAACCTCAGTGTGGTTACTTCCGAGGTAGCGAAGCTCGAGTGCGAGTGGTTCGGTGATTTGGAATCCGACCGCGCCGGCCAATCCCAAGGCGTTTGCGCCATTGCTCCCGGGATCGCCGAAGAGGCCTGTTTGACCGGCAAGGGCGGCGACACGAAGGGTGCGAGGTTCGAGCGCGTTTGCGCCTAGCGAGAGAAGAACGAGCAGGGCGGAGAGAATGAGTTTCATCAGTGAATTCCTCCCGAGAGCCGTCAGTGGTCTCGTGCGAGAAAGCATAAAAAAACCCCGGCATCACGGCCAGGGTTTTTCCAAGAATCTCTCGATGAGTTAGAGAGGATTATTGATTGAGGCTTTTGTTCGAGTTCGGAAGGCTCGGCGTTTGATCGTCGAGGAACTTGCCGTTTGGTGCGAACTCTGTGTCGTTAGCCGCGGCTGCTTTCGCAACGCGATTTTCGAGAGTTTGCTTTACATCGTCGAACGACGCTTTTTCGTTCATTGGAATCACCGTCGGCTCAGCTTTTGCGTAATCTTTCGGGAACGCGCCGAGTTTCGCGAGGTAGCTCGAGATCGAGCCATTCGCGTTCTGGATGATTTCACGAAGCGTGAAGAGTGGAGCGTAAGTTGACGCTTTTTTCTCTGCTTCGAAGATGATCTGAGTGAGAGTCGCGGCTGTGATGTCGTTCTTTGTCTTGTTGTCGATGACCATCACGTCTTCGTTCGTGCGAATCATTTTCGCGATGTCGTCGAGAGTGACGTAGCAGCTCTGCTGTGTGTCGTAGAGCTTGCGGTTTTGGTAACGCTTAATGATTTTCGTCTTTGCGTTACGCTCGAGACCCGAGACCTTTGCCCCGTGGTTTTGACCGAGAGTCGAAACAGTATCTGTAGCCTGGTTGATCACTTTAGCCTCCCCTAGCCTTGGCCCAAGAAACGCATGGAAACCGCTCTGAACTGGCTCCAGCCTTGAGATTCGCGGGCACAATAGTCAGGGGCGCCACACGATGTCAAGCGACCAAATCCCACTGATTTGATTCCTAAAACACGAATGCGCCTCGCGTTAATGGCGCCTTTGACGGCTGATCCGGTCTCTGAGCAGCCCGAAAATGAGTGATTCCGGACCTTTTTCCTAAAGTCCCCCGGACCCCCTGCCGAAAGTATTGGAAACCCTTCGAAAAACCGGGCAGGTCCAGATGGAACAGAGCCAAGGCAAGCAAAAGCGCTACTTCGGAACTCTGGATCTCATCATGCTCGTGGTCCTTTGCGGCACAGTGAGCTCGGTCGTTGGCGCTTCGGTCGCAGGCCTTTTCCACGACGATCGTCCAGTTCGAGCTCGTCAATCTGCGAAGTCGTTCGCCTCCCAGTTACGACAACAGCACGAAATCGCCCTCCAATCGGTTCGAAATGACGGCCGCTCGCCGGCCTCAGTCCACGAAGCCCAAGTCCCGCCGCTGACGGACGGGCAGTTGGGCAAAGACCCTTGGGGTCGCCCTTATTTCTATACGGTCTTGGGTGCCGTCAGCGATCCGAACGCGACGATTGTCGTTTGGTCGGAGGGCGCTAACGGCAAACTCGACTCGAAAATCGACGACCTCAACGAATCGAATGTCGTGAATTTTCGGTTCAAGGGCGACGACATCGGGTTCATTTCGAACCCGCATTTCGCCACCCGCGACATTCGTCGCAATCGCTAACTGTCTCATAAAGCTTCATCTCGCTCGTGCCGATCAGAAACTATGGCCGAGACCCTTTGTCCTGGCCACTGAAAGGCCAAGGATATGGTTCGCTTTCAACTGAAGACCGTCGCAATTCTCGTAACGACTGGCGCTCTCTTCGCCTGTGCGACGGCGCCGAAAGAGCGCTCGACGGTTTACGAATCAGCGGCTGACGTTACCAACCGGGCACCGAGCTCGATGTCACTTCCCGGCGATGGCAAAGGTGGCGCGATCGACGAGGTCGCTCTCCGCACGAAGGCCGATTACCACTTCACAATCGCTGAGAGTTTGTCGCTCGAAGGCGAAAGCGCGAAGGCGATCGAAGAATATAAACTCACTTTGGTTTACGATCCGGCGTCAGCGCAGGTTCGCTTGCGTTTGGCAGCGGAGTACGTGAAAGCAGGCTTAGTTTCAGAAGCTGTCGAGCAGTGCAAACTTGCTCTTGAATCTGATCCGAAGCACGAAGATGCGCGCTTGCTCCTCGGTGGACTTTACTCCGCGATGCGTATGTACGATGACGCCATCGCGCAGTATCGCGAAGTTCAAAAGCGCAATCCGGAGAACTACGAAGCTCCACTCTTCATCGGCGCCATCCAAGCCGAACAGAAAAAGTACGCGGACGCGATCGCAACTTTCACGAAACTGTCGAAGAACGCCGACGCTCCGAACCGTCACACGGCGTTCTATTACATTGGGCGCGTGAAACTCGAAGAGAGCGAAACGTTAAAGGGTGCGGCTCAAACGAAAAACCAGAAGGACGCGGAAGCCGCGTTCAAACAAGCGTCGGCGATCAAGCCTTCGTACCAAGAAGCCGTGCTTGCACTGGGCAACTTGTATGAGTCGACCGGTCGTAAGCCACAAACGGTGACTCTGTACCAAAACTATCAAGAGAAGAATGGGCCTTCGGCGAACGTAGCCGAAGAACTTGCGCGCCTTTACATCGAACAAAAAGACTACGCAAAAGCGTATGAGCAATTTGCGATCATGGAAGCGTCTGACAAAACAGACGTGAACGTGAAAGCGAAGATGGCTTTTATCTTGATCGAACAACAGCGCTATCCAGAGGCTGTTACGCGTCTCGAAGAAGTTCTCGCGCTCGAACCTTCGTCAGACAAAATTCGTTTCTACCTTGGTGCCGTGTTCGAAGAGACGAAAGATTTCGATCAAGCGATCGAGAGCTTTAAACAGATTCCGGTGGGATCGTCGTACTTCAAAG
>CAJYIL010000746.1 GCA_913774795.1 Pseudobdellovibrionaceae bacterium | reverse complement strand
ATCGACTACGTCGCGAGAAAGGGCATGAGCCTGATTCGCGTTTCGTTCAAAGCGGGTCGCTTGCAGCCTGAGCGGAACGGAAAATTGGACCCGGTCGAGCTCGCACGACTCGACAATGTCGTTCAGTACGCGAACTCCAAAGGTCTTTACGTGCTCCTTGATCCCCATGACTACGGCCGTCTACCTGATGCAGAGAAGACGGGTCAAAAAATCGGCTCAAGTGGAATGCCAGCTTCGGCGTTCGCCAATTTTTGGGCGCATATCGCGGCGGCTTACGTGAACCAACCAAACGTCATCTTTGGACTCATGAATGAGCCGAACGGAATAAGCGCGAAAACATGGCAGTCATCGGCGATCGCTGCAATGAACGCGATTCGAACCGTCGGCGCAAAGCAAACGATCTTCGTGCCGGGTGTCTCGTGGACAGGCGCACATTCTTGGGTGAGTTCTGGTAACGGAGCCACGTGGGCCCACTTCAAAGAGCGCAATTTCGTTTTTGAGATTCACCAATATTTCGACAGCGACTCATCGGGCACTCACGACACGTGTACGGTCAACTCGGCAAAAAATCGCCTCGCGGTTTTTACGAATTGGGCTCTCGCAAATAAGCAAAAAGGATTTTTGGGCGAAGTCGGCTGGGCCGCCAATGCGGATTGTATGGCAGAGGCCGACGCAGGCTTCACGCACATGGATCAAAACCCGAGCGTCTACGCCGGGTGGAGTTACTTCGGAGCCGGTTGGTACAATGGATTCATGACGCTCAACCCAATTGATCTCGGAAAATCGACCGAGGAAGACCGGCCGCAGACGACACTGATCCTCAAACACATTCAGTGAGCTAAAACGGTTTTAAATGTCGAGAGCCAAACGCGGAGATCCTGAAGAAGTGCTCGCGTTTGCTCTGAACACCGGCCCTTCTCATCGCGTTCGACCGCGATGAGAGAATGCATCTCGAGGCCGCTGTGGAAGTTGTATCGATCGGTCGGCGTGCCGTTTTCAAGTTTTGAGCGGGCGATGACCGTTGGACTTACGTACATCGCGGAGATTTGGAGAAGCCGGTGGCCGGGAGTCTCGTTCTCGCAGCTCCGGAGGACTTCTTCGACTCGATCGGCTGACTCCGTCGAGACATAAAACGAATCGAGTGAGCGAGAGGAACCTCCCCGATCGGTCCAGACGAGCGTGAAACTCGGAAAGTAGTCGGCTCCGTTTACGAGATCGAAAGACGTCTCGATAAAACCATCAGGCATTTGGATTTGCGTTGAGCCTTCGGCGTCATACTTCATCACGCGTCGATTCGGGAAATAACGTAGATCGTTCAAGACGTCGTAGGTCGAGCGGTGAATGTAGGCTTCGCGAAACAGATTGCCGACCAGGGTTCGAACGGGCAGCGGCGACTGGATCTCGACCGAAACGAGAGCGGCCGCGACTTCATGGATGATGAGAGCCGCTTGATGCTCAGGTGACATGCGCTGAAAAAGCTCGCGCTGAATAATGACGCGATTTCCGTTACGCACGGCTAGCTGAACAGTCTTCACGTCGATGATCGGATCGGGATCGATCACTTTGAGAGGTTGATCCGTGAAGACCCAGGTGAGCGCCGCCACCGTTTTCGTAAAGGCAGTGGCGAGCGCCGGGTCAAGCGCCGCGACGTCGTAGAGTTTTTGACAAAACCGAATCTGGGCGTTCGAAGGTAAGACCTCGCGCAAAGTTTCGAACGTGGCAGTCTGGCAGGCATGCTCTCCGAAGAACGGAGTGCGATCGACTCCCGATTCGACCAAATCTAAAAGTGCGACATGCGAGCCAAGATCGACGCCCGAGCCGCCGCCTTTGACGCTGACACCACTCGCGAAGACGGATGCCGAAAAAAGAAAGATCAGTGAAAACAGCTTCATGATTCCAACTTTCGATCGAGAGGGAAGAGACTCACGCTGCATGCGTACACGCGTGTCGCGCGGGCCGACTGCGATGAGTACTGTTCGAGAAGCGACTGTGCGAACTCGTCGATTTTGAGTTTCATCTCCGCATAGACTTCTTCGGAGACTGGCAACATCACGACATGGTTATAGCGCGAGTCATAAGGGACGTTCTCGACAGCAGTCGTCGCGCGCGCGAGCATCTCAGAGTAGAATTTGCGAATCTCTGGTCCCGAACTCGGGAAGGCGTACTGGAGAAGAGAGTGATTCTGCACCCAGAGACCCGAGTCTTTCACGACAATCAGGCCCGATTCGAAAAGACGATCGAACGCTTTTTGGCAGTCCTCGACCGAAGCACCCGCGCGTTGAGCCACCCACGACATCTCAGGCTTGAAATCGACCGTGTCGACCAAAAGAAAACAGGTCCAAGTCAATGCGTCAGCGAGCGGCGCGAACTCGTTTGGTTGTTTTTGCGCTGCAGATTTCAGTGATAACAGTCGGCGAACCGTCTCGGCATAGATGCGCTTGAGCTCGTGACTGCGAGCATGAACGGTGCCGACGAGGGCGACGAAGAGATCGGCCTCGCTCGGATCAAGGGCAAGTCGCTTGGATGTTTCGCGAGCGGCCTCGACCGAAAGACCGCTGATGCCTTTAAGAACCTGACTCAATTTTTGCGGCGACATTTTCAAATCGCGGGCGAAGGCCGACATCGAGTACGACGGATTTTTGACCTGTCGTTCTTTGAGTACGTCGCGGAGGAAAAGGCGAAAGTCGAGATCGGCCAATGACATGCGTACTTAAGTGTATGTCTGATCGTCAAATTTGATTCAACCGATAGTTGTCGCTGGGGCAAACGAATATCGTGAAGTGAATTAAACAGAACTCGGAATAGGCGAATAACTCTCTAAATTTGCCTCAGTTGGATCTCGCGTTGAGTTTACGCCGCTTGAAGGTTTCGACAAAAGAAGCGGTGAAAGAGGCTAACAATTCTCGAGTCTCGTGACGCAGATCCGAAAAGTGGTTCATGAAAGCACTGCAAGTTGCCATTTTCTTCGCCTTCGTCACGACTTCGGCGGTGATCTATCAAAACTGTTCGCCGGGATTTGTCGTCGGCGGCGAGAGCTTTGGTGAAAGTTCACTCGCAGAGTCTTCTGACACGGAAGAGCTCCTACGCGCGCAAGGGACGAGCCTTTATGCTGCCAAATGTGCGAGTTGCCATGGAGAGTTGTCGATCTCCTCGAAAGCGAATGCGAGCGTTCGGTCGATTCGAGAGGCCATCGGTCAGGTCGCAGCGATGAAAGCGCTCACTTTGACTGACGATGAGATCAACGCGATCCAGGTCGCACTGTCGCCGACGGCCAGTCGCGATTTGCGTTTCGTCTGTCGAGACGCGAATAAGCGGGGACTTTCGAATCCGGCTATTCGTCGGATGTCGGCGCTCGAGGTGACGAACACCTTGAGGTCGGTTCTTGGACCCGCGCTCTTCAATCGCCCCGAAATCTCAGAGCTGATCGAAGGACTTCCCGCGGATCAAGTGACGACGTCTATCGACGAATTCTCGCCGATCCCTCAGGCAGCGATGCAGCTTGCGCTCGCCGGTATCGCCAATAAGGTTGTCTCGGTCACGGAGTCTGACTCGAGTGCACGCGGCGCTCTCTTCGGAGCGTGCGCAAACGCAAACCCAGTGACCGATGCGTGCGCGAGCGCCTTTATCGCGTCGTTTGCGTCTCGGTCACGACGTCGCCCCGTTTCGCAGGAGGAGGCGGCAAGCCTCACGAAAATTTTCGTTGAAGCCGGCAAAGGCTTAAAAGGCCTGCAATCGGTCCTCTACGTCAGCCTCCAGGCGCCTGAACTCGTGATGCATATTGAAACTGGGGGAGCGGTCGAAGGAGCGCGAGTCAGGCTCACATCCTATGAGATCGCCAACCGAATCTCTTACATGATCTCGGGCTCACCACCAGATGCCGAGCTTCTCCTTGCGGCCGAGCAAGACCGACTTCAGACTTTGGCTGCCATACGAACGCAAGTCGAGCGTCTTCTGAATTCGTCGTCAACCGATGCAAAAACACGGGTGGCGAGTTTCATGAAATTTTACGGTGGGGTTGCTTCGATCGAACAGCCACGTCCGTCGGTTGGGATCGCAAACGGAATTTCGACGGTTGGTCTCGACGATCAAATGATCCGCGAACTTGGCGATTACTCAAATTACATCTTTTGGCAGAAGAGCGGGAACTTTGAATTGCTGATGACCTCGCGCGACTCGTTTCCTCGAAGCGATGCGATGATGACGATCTTGGGCGCCAGCGCCAAAGTGGGCGCAAACGGGCTGCCGGTTCAAGCCTCGCCGGCTTATCCCGGCTTTTTGCACCGACCGGCCTTTCTCGCCAGCCCGTCTGAGCGCACGTCGCCGATTCTTCGTGGCGTCCACATCAGGCGTGAGATCTTGTGTAACGAGATCCCGCTCCCGCCGAGTGAGGACGTGGATGATAAAATCGAAGAGCTTGGAGACATCGAAAATCAGACGAATCGAGCTCGCATCACTCAACTCACCGAAAGTACTCAATGCATCGGGTGTCATGCGCAGATCAATCCTCTCGGTTATTTATTCGAGCGCTACGATCAACTCGCTCGGCCACGCACAGAAGAAAAAATCTACGATGACAAAGGTGTTCTCCAGAAGAGCTGGTCGATCAACTCGGCCGTGACAAATCCGAAGCTCGACCCAAGCGAGACGGGGGCCACCTCTCTTGAAGATTCGATCGCGCTGACGAATGCAATCGCTAAAGGAAAAACCGCTCGGGCGTGCTTTGCGCAAAAAGCATTTGAGTTCGTTCGCGCTCGTCGTTTCGATCCCGAGACCGATGGTTGCGCCCTTCGTGAGATGGAAAAAAAGGTTCAGACGGGAAGTCTGCGAGATGTTTTGATCGATTCGATCGCGAACGAAGACATCTTCTGGCGGTCGTCGCAATGAGGTGTTTCTTATGAAGTACAATCCACTCTCTCGACGAATGTTTTTAACCGGAGCGGGACAAACGCTGCTCGCGATGCCGCTTCTCACATCGTTGCTTCCTCGTGAAGCCAGGGCGGCGAGCAAGCGCCCTCTGCGCTTCGTGATGTTCACGAATCACGGGAGTCCGAGTGAAAAAGGTTTCTTCGGCCAATACTACGGGTCGGCGGCCTCACTTGGTTTAGCGACGGCAGCGGGCAATGTGCTCACTGATTCGGTTTCGTACCGAGCGCTTTCGCAGATGAGCGGCGACATGAGCTATATTTTGGCGCCTTTCACGGCGATGAAAAACCAAGTTACCGTCATTCGCGGACTCGACAGTATGGCGCTTGAGCGGGGGCCTCACCCGTCTGGATTTGCGTCCGCGGCCACCGGTTTCGGCACTTCACGCTCGACATTTTCGGGTCAGCTTTCGATCGACACGTTGATCGCGCAGAGGCTTATGCCGAAAGGGGTGCCGGCTTCTCGACTCAAGATGACGCTTCACCCTCGCTACACAGGAAGTGTGGGCCTCAGTGGGGTGTATCAAGAGCAGAACGCCACGATCACAGGTTCGTACGCGCTGTCTCCCAATTTCGACGGGTCAGACATCACGCGTGCGACCATGGTGCGATCGATGACGAAGACCGCGCAAATTCTGGCGACTTTCTTTTCGTCGGGTCAGAGTAAAGCTGAAGTCATCGATCGGCGTGGTTTGATGAATGCCGTGTTTGCCGATTATCAGCGCGTGCGCAATTCGAGAAACATCGGCGCTGACGATCGACGAACGTTGGATGCGTTTATGGCGACGATCGCCGACGTCGAAGATGGGATCGAGTTTGAGAGCTCGGGTCTCTTGTGCCAACCCCCAACTCTCGAGAACGATTTTCCGCCACCTTTCACGACGCGACTTCCGAACGAATCAAACTCCGAGTACGTTGCACGGTCGACCGCGGCCTACCTGAAATGGAAAGCTGAACGCGCTGGTCAAACATCTGATTTGCTTTGGAGAAATCACTCAAAACTAGTGGCGGCCGCTTTTGCGTGTGATCTACAGAAAGTCGCGAGCTTCGCGATGGGTCAGGTCGGCTCTCACGCTTACCATCATTCCTCGGGGCTTTCGAACGCCACTCCTACCTCCAGTGCCGATGCGAAGGCCTATTTCGATGCGCAGCGCTCAATGGCCTCAAGAGTCGCCGCCTTCATGGACGTTCTAAAATCAATCCCGGAAGAGACAGGTACGCTCTTAGACAACACTCTCATCTACTGGAACCAAAACTACGGGTGTGTTTACAGCTCGGGTGGCGGTCATAGCCGCAAGAATTTTCCGGTGGTTCTTGCGGGTGGTGCTCAAGGAAAATTGAAGATGGGTTACTACATCGATTACCGATTTCAGATGGGCGAATCTACAAGAGGACTGCCGCTTAACAACTTACTGGTGACGATGATGAGTTTGTACGGTGTCACTCCGCTTGATTATGAATTCAAGTCAAACACCGGATACGGAAGTTACGATGGATTCGGACAATCGATGCCATCAAACGTCACAGATCTAACTGGTAAGCGGGCGCTTCTTCCGTTTTTGGTGGCCTGAGGGATGGCGAGTCGCTTCGACGGGAGGTCACAGACGGTCGGTACTCTGATTGTGATGCTCGCATTTTTAGGTTGTGCGCGAGCGGAACTCGAACCTCTCCGTTCGCCATCGAGTGCGACCGCGTTCACAAATGGCGGGAGCGCTTTCGGCTCGCCCGCATTTCTTGGACTCACTGGCGTCTCCGATCTCAACATCGGAACGAGTGGTATCAGCCAC
>CAJYIL010000745.1 GCA_913774795.1 Pseudobdellovibrionaceae bacterium | reverse complement strand
CTGACGAGCATCGTGTCGTCGCCTCCGTGAATGGAGTGCCGCACACCGCACTCGCCTGCCCGTCGCGCACGCTCACCTCGGTCACGAATCCTTGGGTGGCCGCACATGCGAAAGCGACGTTCGCGAGCCCGAAAGCCGGCGCGGAGGTCGTTACCATCTGAGGAGCTGCGGCCATGGTCAGAGTGGGCCGTTTCAAAACGTGAAACTCGTAGACATAAACGCCGATGCCGAAGATCGCGATGAAGATGAAAACGCTTCGAACTCGGCGCCAGGTGATCGATGCGATCATCGGTCGCTCCCTCGTGATCCCAAAACCGGTGTGAACTTCCAGGCTACGAAAGGATCGAGGCGCGGATGACACGTGAAGGACATGTGTCCTTCTCCGAGCCACATGAATTCGGTGATGTAAGAGCCACGGCAATCGGCGACTCCGCCTGCACTGGCACAAACGGGCTCCAAGGTTGTCGGATCAATCGAGGCGATGTACTGGCCATCAGCGCAAGCACCAGAAATCGCGCGGCACAAAGGCTCTCCGCTTGCCCCAAACCCCGTCAAAACCGGCCGATCTCCGGGACAACTCTCTGACGAGGTCGCCACATCGGGCGGCGCCGAGAGAGAACGTGAGGCTGCGGCCTGTTTGATTTCGGCGAGCCAGGACTTCGTCAGGTAAACGTGAACCGCGATCACTCCGCCGACGAGCAGCATGGACAGCCCAGCGAGAAAAGCGACGTAAACGAAAGTTGTTTTTCTCGGTGGAGGAGGCGGCGGAATTTCTCTCAGCTCAATTGTCTCAGATCGCACGAGCCGTCTCCGGGAGATCGAGAACGCAGTTAATCTTCAATTGAGCGTAGCCCATCCAAATCGCGCCGCAGGTTTGCCCTTGGAGCTCAACGCCGCAGTCGACCGAGCCCGCCGACGGTTGATTCTCAACGAACTTGAGACGCCCCGGAACCGGGCGCGCAACACCCATCCCGCAGCGCCCGGGCTTGGCCGTCACGTTGACGAGCGTACAGGTGCTTTGCGAACGATAGCCCGTCGGGCACGCGCGACCCACCATCCGGAGGCCCGGTTTCGGTTGCTCAGGTGGTGACGCAACCGATGCCGTTGTGCGCACGCATTGAACTTGGGCCGTGCCGACTGCATCGAGTGTTCGAGTATCGACCATAGCTAGCGAATAAAAAGCGGGGCAACGCGCGACTGTCGCCGGAGCAGCACAATCGAGTTCAAGCGCTCCGTCGACGACATGAAATCTTTTGGGGAGGGTTCCGCGCGGGCAAGACTTTCGAGGACGCGAAAGACATTCGTAACGGTCACTCGAAACTAATCCGGTGAGCCCAATCTCTCGGCGTGGATCGCAGACCACCCTCCCCGGATCGCGATAGAGAGCGCGAGGAATGGCGATTTCGTTGCGACCCTTTCGGGTTAGGCTCAGCGCAGTTTCACGAAACGACGACGAGACTTCGTACGAAAATGCCGGAGGCTGCGGAGATAAATTTAAACTCACTTTAAAACCGCAGTCACCGATCGGATAGCCAGTGCAAGGCTTTAAGCTGCGATCAAGATAGACGGTTTCGTTTGGCTGGATCGAGGCGTCCTTCGAAAGTTGAAAACGCGCTTTAGGCGACAGGCCCGCTCTGAGTGCGGCCTTCACGTCTTCAGTCTGATAGTGAGCGGGATTCACTAAATCTTCAGAGAGCGTCTGCTCCAGCGAGACGAGGGCCAGCGTCGTTGCCGATGCGGCTTCAGACAAGCGCAATTCGTTGAGAGAGAGCGCCAGCACGAGCGCGCTCACCGAGACGAAACAGATCGAGAAGATCAATTCACCGATGGTGTAGCTGGACGTGGAGCGTGCCTTCATCGTGGGAAATGGTAGCCCGTGCAAGCTTCGATTTCCAAGCGAGTGTCTTGCGCGTCATGAGACGTTCAGCATAATGTGGAAAGCAATGGCTAAACACACCTCCCTCCCGACACTCGATCTTCACGGCGAACGAACCGAAGGGCTCGAAGATAAAGTCGATCGATTCATCACGAGTGCTCAGTCAAAAGGCCATGCGCAAGCACGGATTATGACGGGTAAAGGTTCTGGCAAAGTGCTGGCGGCGGTTCAAAAGTATCTCAAACTCGGTGGCTACCCGTCACACTTCGAACGACTGCCGAATGGGCGCCCGAACGAAGGCGTTCTCATCGTTCAGATTTAGGCCCGGATGTTGTACTCATCTTGAGGTCAACCACGTCTCTCAGCCTGGGCTCGAATCTGCTGCGGTACTGATGACGTTTTTCGGAGGTCTACGATGAAAAAAGCTCTTGCCCTCGTGATCCTGATGGCAGGTTTTGCGGCGAAGGCTCAATTCATCCCGATCATCACCGAACCTGACAAAGAGTGCTTCGTCGAACTTCAGCGCTTTGACGGCACAAAAGCCAAACAGCGCGTTCCTCGCCAGGCCCATGTGCGCCTCTCGAAGAATGAATTGAATGTCGCTTTCTTCGCGAAGCGCTACAACGGAGGCCAACCTCAAGCCGCCGATTTTATCTTCGAAGACGCGAAAACAAAGAAAATCGAAGTCGTCTCTTCGGTCATCGGTGAAGACTGGACTTGGGATTTTCACCACCGTACGCCGTACGGCATCGCTCATGTCACGTGCGGCAATTCACTGCGCTGAAGATTAGCCGTCGCGCTCGCATTCATTATGGGCGAGACTGATCTCGATGAAAAAGCTCGAGACATGGCTAAGTGAGTACTCAAACGATCACCAAAATAACCAAAACCAGCGGCTGCACAAAATCTGCGTGCCGTTGATTTTCGCAACCGTCGTTGGCGGCTTTCACCTCCTGCCTTATCACATCGGGCACGCGGTGCTGCTTTTGGCCCTTCTCTGGTACGCGGCACTCGGACTCAAAGCTTTTGCACTCGCCGCCTCGCAAGCGGCCGCCGCCGTTGGCCTGACGGTATGGCTCCAAAACGAAACGAGCACGAAGACAACCGTCATCGTGCTCGCTGTTATTTTCGCGCTCGGATGGATAGGCCAGTTTATCGGTCACCACTTCGAAGGGCGCCGCCCCTCGTTTCTCAAGGACCTCCAGTATCTCCTCGTCGGTCCTCTTTGGGTGTGGCTCGGCCACTGAGCCGTTTACTTAATCGTCGTCGGATCAAACGAAACCGAGATCGATGCGCCCGGACCCGGAACGTAAGAGCCGATAAACGAAACTGAGTTATCATCGGCGTTGTACATGTAACCGTTGCCGTTGACGTTCGTCGTGAGCGGAACTTCTGCGCCGTCGATGAAGACGTGGAGCGTTGACGGATCGAGTTCGCGCTCAAGGTAAAAGCGTGTTCGGAGCTGGATGATCTTGTAAGAGATGTCCGAGAGGGTCGTTCCGAAATCGCCGCAGATCGAGCCTTTGATTCCAGCAGTCATGTCAGCGATCTGCATGAAGCGGTTGCCGATCTTGTTCTCGCCACCGCTCGCCACTTGCTGTTTACAAGCGGCATCCATGACGCCGATCGAGTTGATATTGTATTTACCTGAGCGTACTCCGTTAACGACTCCGAACTTGGCATCGAAGAAGTCGACGTAGTGCTGAAGTGGAATCATGTTCGGGTTGGCGTAGTAGTCGGTGCCGTTATCGAGCGTCGATGACGTCGTCGCCGAAAGATCGTCGGCATCTGACAAGATGATGATCGAGAAGAATGCATCAGCGCGCGGGAATGTCGTCGCTTGATTGTTGGCGTTCGCGAAAGCGGCTTCGACCGACTGAAGCGGTCTCTCATCACCGCTGCCGTTCGTACCTTGTTTCATGTTCGTGATAAAGACTTGCTGACGATTCGGAGTGTTCGGCGTCACGATCTTGTAGCCGCTCGTGTGCGCTGTGCCGACGCCGTCACGATACTCGGCCATCGGAGCAAGGCTCGGGTTGAACATTGGTCGGTAGGCGTCGGTCCCGATCACCGCGATTTGGTAATCGAAGCCTTTGGCATCGAACTTCTCAAAGAAGCGAGTGATGTTATCCGCCATCGCCTGTTGTGACGCGGCCATCGAGCCTGAGTTATCGATCACGAATAAGATATCGATCTTACCGTTGATCGACGCCGAGTTTTGCGTGAAGGTCGCGGTGTCTGACATCAGAGAGTAACTCGCCGACTTGCCACATCCGGTGACAAGGGGTGCAACTACGAGAGCGGCAACTCCGAGCAAAGCGTTTAATTTCGTCATGATCATATCCTCCGAAAACGGACAACAGTTTGAACATGAATCTTTTCGGCCAAGACTGGACGAAAGCGAGCAGCTCATACGTCGTGTCGGAGGGCTCGACAGTTTTCGGAGATTTTCTCGAATGTAGATCGAGGTGTCGAAATTCGTTTCAAACTGACGGCGAGGCAAAGTCCAAAGAGCGATGAACTCTTTGACAGTGTGAATTTCGAAGAGAGCCTACGGCGCGAGAGGCCAAACGACAAAAAGGTCTTCGACAAGCGTTTTTTGCGTAAACGAAAATCCGGGGCCGGTGATCGAGAATTTCGTCTCAGAAGGATACAGGGTGCCGTCGTCAGGGAGCTCGGTCATCTGGACGGTGTCGTAAGGAGCGCCATTCGCATAAGGCTGAAGCGAGTTGACCGCAATCAACTCGATCTTTGAATCCGCCCACTCCTGATTCCAGTTATAGCCGTAGACGTTGAAGAAGTGCCCACCGATTCTTTTGTAAGTTTTCGTTCCGGGATCGAGGTCGTACCAACCGACGGCCATGATGACCATCAAGC
>CAJYIL010000744.1 GCA_913774795.1 Pseudobdellovibrionaceae bacterium | reverse complement strand
CTACGCGAACAAAAAGAAACAGGCGGAGCGCGACGCGGCCCTCGGTAAGCTCGAGCGCGGCAACGAAGTGCTCACGACCAGCGGCATTCTCGGCCGTATCGAAGGTCTCACCGACCTTTACATCACGCTCGAGATCGCTCCTAACACACGCATCAAAGTCTTGCGTTCGGCGATCGCCGGCCTCGCAAATTCAGCAGCAGCAAATACGGCAACTGGAGTGAAGTCATGATCGAATCCCTTCGTGTTCGTTGGATTATCGTCGCGCTTGTTTTCATCGCGGCTGTCGTCTGGACGGTTCCAAACTTCGTGAATCTCGATGGCAAGTGGTGGCCAACGAAGAACAAGATGGTTCTCGGTCTCGACATCCAGGGCGGGTCACACTTGGTTCTCCGCGTGGATATCGACTCGGCCGTCAAAGCCGATGCCACTCGCATGGCGGCGTCGCTCCCGCGTGAACTTGCTGAAAAACACAAAGTCAGTGTCAAGAAAACGGATTTGATTGACCCACTCACAGGCAAGATTCAGTTCCAACTCGAAAAGCCAGACGACGCAAAAGCGATCGCGTCTTACATGAATGAGTCTTACTCATCGGTTTTCCACGTCGATAGCCAAGATGCGAATCAGCTCACGGTTGCGTACAACGAACTTTACCTTCGTGAATTCAAATCGAAGCTCCTCGATCAGGCGATCGCGGTCATCCGTAACCGTATCGACGAATTCGGTGTCGCTGAACCGACGATCGCGGCTCAAGGCACAGATCACGTTCTCGTTCAGCTCCCGGGCATCCAGGATGCATCGAGCGCGAAAGACTTGATCAACCGTACGGCGCGTCTCGATTTCATGATGCTCGCCGAAGATAAAGTCGATCTCCCGAAACTCATCAAAGAAGCCGAAGAAGCCAACAAGCTCTCTTTGAAAGAGATGAAGTACACGCAGTACGTCGATAAACTGAACGCGGCTTTGAAAGACAAGCTTCCTCCAAATCGCGTCGTGTATTTCCAGAAGCCAGAGAACGCGGAGAACCTCGAAGCCGATCGTATCCCTTTCTTGCTTAAGACAGATGAAGTTGTTCCGGGAGATCGCCTCACGAACGCGCAAGTCTCTCTCGGTCAAGCGGGTGAGCCGGTCGTTGCGTACCGCTTTGACGCCGTCGGCGGTCGTATGAACTCTGAACTCACGGGTCGCAACATCGGGAAGCCGATGGCGATCGTCCTCGATAAAACGGTGAAATCGACTCCGGTCATTCAAGGCAAGATCGGCGACTCAGGTCAGATCACTCTTGGCCGCTCGGGTGGCGATTACAACAACACGCTCAAAGAAGCGAAAATTCTCTCGACAGCTCTCAGAGCCGGTGCTTTGCCTGCGGCTCTCGAGCAGGTTGAAGAACGCACGGTGGGTCCTTCACTCGGTGCCGATGCGATTCGCCAAGGTCAGATCGGAACTCTGGTTGCGGCCTGCGCGGTCTTCTTGTTCATGATCGTGATCTACCGCACGCTCGGTTTCGTCGCTGACTTGTCGCTCGCATTCAACTTGCTGATCACGATCGCGGTTCTCTCGAGCCTCGGTGCGACACTCACTCTTCCAGGGGTCGCGGGCCTCGCCCTCACCCTCGGGATTGCGGTCGATGCGTCGGTCATCATCTTCGAGCGTGTCAAAGAAGAACGCCGAAAAGGCGCAACAGATGCAGCCGCGATTCGCGAAGGTTACGCACATGCACTTCCTTCGATCCTCGATGCCAACATCACGTCGATCGCCGTTGCGGTCGTGATCTACTACTTCGGTACAGGTCCGATCCGCGGTTTCGCGATCACGCTTCTCACGGGCCTTATCATCACGACGTTCACGGCCGTGTTCTTCACGCGCGTGATCTTCGATACGGTCATCAATAAATTTAAATGGCACCTTCCGGTTGCACGCTAAGATCAAGGACTATTGAAAATGGCAACAGCACAAACAGCTCGAGGCGCTCTCAACACAGGTACACGTAGCCGCGGCGAAGGCGATTTCGGTCGTTTCGACTTCGTTAAGCTTTCTCCGATCATGGGCGGCATCTCGCTTCTCCTGACGATTATCGCGCTCGTTTCGATCTTCACGAAGGGCATGCACTACGGTATCGACTTCGCGGGCGGAACAGAGATCGAGATTCGCTCAGAAAAGCCGCTCGAAATCGCAAAAGTGCGTGAGTCGATCGAGAAAACGGGCGTACCTCTCGAGGGCGTTCAGTCTTTCGGTTCAGACCGTGAATACTTGATTCGCATGAATCTTCCGCAAGCGCAGACAGTCGAAGAGCAGAACAAACTCTCGCTCGCAAACGTCACGAAAGTTCGTGAGACTTTGAAGTCGGATTTGAACATCCAAGACAAAGACGTCATCGGCGTTTCGACGGTCGGTCCTCAAATCGGAAGCGAATTGAAGCGCAACGGCTACTTGGCCGCGTTCTACGCGTTCCTCGTGATCTTGATCTACGTGGGCATCCGTTTCGACTACAACTACGCACCGGGCGCGGTCATCTGCTTGATCCACGACTCGATCGTCACGATCGGGGTCTTCTCGATTCTTGGCCGCGAGTTCAATACGCCCATTATGGCGGCCGTTCTGACGCTCATCGGTTACTCGCTCAACGATACGATCATCACGTTTGACCGTATCCGTGAGACGGCGCCTTTGAATAGAGACAAGTCGTCGGCTTTCATCATCAACAAGTCGATCAACGACATGTTCGTGAGAACGCTTTTGACGTCATCGGCAACGATGATCGCGGTCTTGGGTCTCTACTTCTTCGGCGGCGGTGTCATTTCTGAAATCGCGTTCACGCTCGTGATCGGGATTTTGATCGGGACATACTCGTCGATCTACGTTGCAGCTCCGATGGTCTTGCTCATGGAACGCTTCAACACGCATAAGGCGATGCACTAAGCTTTGCCGCCCTCAATGAGCGAATCGGTCGAGCCCGTTATCTGGAAGCCGCGAGGGGAGGGTGCTGAAACTCCTCCTCCTTCGCAAAATCTCCCAAGACTTGTCTGGGATGTCATGAGTGCTCGCGGTTACAAGACCGAAGAAGCCATCCAGAAGTGGCTCAACCCCTCCCTCAAAAACCTGCGCGATCCGTTTACTTTGTTCGACATGGACAAAGCGATCTCTCGTCTCGTGAAAGCGCGCGAGGCTCAAGAACACCTGGTGATCTACGCCGACTACGATCTCGACGGCACGAGTGGTCTAGCGCTCCTGTTGACCGCGTTTCAGTGGATGGGCTTTGAACACGTCTCGTTCTATCAGCCGAAGCGTCTCACTGAAGGCTACGGCCTCCACAATCACGCAATTCAAAAACTCTACGATCAAGGCGCAAGACTCCTCTTAAGCGTCGATCTCGGGAGCACCGCGGTCGAAGAGGTCGAGTTTGCAAAGTCTCTCGGCATGGAGTCAGTGATCACCGATCACCATCTACCGAAAGAAAAACTCCCTGAAGCTGTGGCGGTCGTGAACCCGAATCGCGGCAATTGCCCCTCGAATCTTTCGCACTTGTGCGGAACGGGAGTGGCCTTTTACTTGGTGCTCGCCTTAAAGCGGGCACTCCAAGAGCAAGGCTTGCTCGAAAAAGACTTCGACCCCAAAGAGCTTCTCGATTGTTTCGTGATCGGCACGGTGACCGACATGGTTCCGCTCGTCGATGAAAACCGCGTGCTCGTGAAACACGGGCTCGTCCAACTCGCGAAGACCAAGCGACCGGGCCTCCGGGTTCTCCTTCAAGCTCTGAACATGTGGGGTCAGCCACTCACGTCAGGCGACGTCGCGATTCGCTTCGCGCCGAAGTTGAACGCGCTTTCGCGGATGGAAATGGGCATCATGCCCATCGATCTTTACATCGAAGAAAGTGAAAGTAAGGCTCAAGCGTTAGTTGAAGCCGTGCTCTCAAATAATCAAGATCGCCAGGCTTCTCAGAAAAACGCCGAAGCCGAAGCGAGCGAGTGGCTCCGCGCAAATCCCCCGAAGTCCTCGATCTTCGTGTACTCGAAAAACTTCCACCGTGGAGTCGTCGGACTCGTCGCAACCCGGCTCTGTCAGGAGTACGGGCTGCCTGCGTTCGTCGGGTCTCTCGATGAAATGGAAGGTTCGATCGTTGGCTCAGCCCGCATGCCGGAGGGACGGGGTCTCAACGCGCTTGATGCCATGTGCTCAGCCCAAGACGCTCTCGACCAGTTTGGCGGTCACGCGGTCGCCGCGGGTTTTGAGCTGAA
>CAJYIL010000743.1 GCA_913774795.1 Pseudobdellovibrionaceae bacterium | reverse complement strand
CCGCTGAAGACGGCAACGTGATCACGTTCATCGATACTCCGGGACACGAAGCTTTTACGGCGATGCGTGCTCGTGGTGCGAATGCGACCGATATCGCGATCATCGTTGTCGCGGCCGATGACGGGGCGATGCCTCAGACGATCGAAGCGGTTTCGCATGCGAAAGCAGCGGGCGTTCCGATCATCGTCGCGGTGAACAAAATGGATAAAGCAGGCGCGAACCCAGATCGCGTCATGCAGCAACTCACCGAGCAGGAATTGGTTCCTGAACAGTGGGGTGGTGAAACGATTTACGTACCGGTCTCGGCGCACACGCGCCAAGGCATCCCTGAACTTCTCGAGCAGATTAACCTCGTCGCCGAAGTTCAAGAATTGAAAGCCAATCCGAAGCGCTCGGCGACGGGTCTCGTCATCGAATCGCGCATGGATAAAGGCCGCGGTGCGGTTGCCACTCTCCTCGTTCAAGACGGAACACTCGAAGTCGGTCAGTCGATCGTCGTAGGTAGCGTCGCAGGCCGCGTCCGCGGTCTCTTGAACGATAAGGGTGAGCGCGTGAAGTCGGCGGGCCCTTCGGTTCCGGTCGAAGTTCAAGGTCTCTCAGAAGTGCCACTTGCTGGCGATAAGTTCGACGCGGTCGTTGACGACCAAGCGGCGGCGCGCATCGCGGGCGAGCGCAAAGCAGCGGCGGAAGCGGCATCAGGCAAAGGCAAGATTTCGATGGAAGACATTTTCGCGAAGCTCAAAGCGGGCGACGTGAAAGAGATGGCGATCATCTTGAAATCAGACGTGGCTGGTTCGAGCGAAGCTATCAAAGGCATGTTCGACAAGCTTGCGACCGACGAAGTGAAGCCGAAGATCATTCACTCGGCTGTCGGCGGCATTAACGAATCCGACATCTTGCTCGCGTCGACCGCAAAAGCGATCGTCGTTGGCTTCAACGTTCGCCCAGACAGCGGAGCGTTGGCAGCCGCGAAACGCACAGGCGTTGAAATCAAGACGTACACGATCGTTTACGAGTTAATGGACGACATGAAAAAAGCGATGGGCGGAATGCTCGCGCCAGACATCGTCGAAAAAGACTTGGGTCGCGCCGAAGTTCGCAACGTGTTCACGGTTCCGAAAGCCGGCACGATCGCGGGTTGCTTCGTGACCGAAGGCAAAATCCAGCGCAACGCCGAAGTTCGTTTGCTTCGTGAAAACAAGATTATCTACACGGGTAAGTTGGGCAGCTTGAAGCGTTTCAAAGACGACGCAAAAGAAGTCGCTCAAGGTTACGAGTGCGGTATGGCGATCGAAAACTACAACGACATCAAAGTCGGCGATGTGATCGAAGCCTTCACGAAAGAAACCGTCGTCAGAGAGTTGCACTAATCGATGGGACGGAATGAAAAAGGCGCAAAAGGGTCTGGTACGCACCGACTCGAGCGCGTCGAAAAAGAAATTCGCGATGTCGTCGGGACCTACCTCATCAGTGGGTTCCGCGGCCATTTGCCTGGGCTCGTGTCCTTGACACGAGTTCGTCTGTCGGCGGATTTGAAAATCGCGAATTTCAACTTCACCGTCCTCATCACTCAAGACGAAGGCGAAACGCCAGAGGCCCACGAAAAGCGTCTGGTGCTCGCTCGTAAAGAATCCGAAAAGGAACTTAACGCGCACGCCTCCGATTTTCAGCAGCAGATCGCGCACAAACTCAAGATGCGGTTCACTCCACGCGTTCACTTCTATTACGACGAAGGTTTCGAGAGCGCGCTGAAAGTCGAACAAATTCTCCGCGACATGAGCGTTGCGGCCGGGCGGGGAGAGGATCTTCCGTCCACCCAATTCACGGACGACTCAGAAGCAGAGAACGAGTAATCAAGCGTGAACCCGATGAACGGTCTTTTGCTGATCGATAAACCGATCGGCCTCACATCTCATGACGTCGTCGGCCGTGCGCGCCGAATTCTCGGTCACCGCGGCATCGGCCATGCGGGAACGCTCGATCCTCTCGCGAGCGGTTTGCTAGTGCTCTTGATCGGTGAAGCCACCAAAGTTTCTGATTACATTCTCAATGGCGACAAGTCTTACGAGCTCAAAGCACGCCTTGGAGTGAAGACCGACTCGATGGACATGACCGGCAAAGTCCTCGAGGAAAAACCGGTGACGTCGACGCTCGAAGATATTCGCTCAGCGGTCGGCCGCTTGACCGGCACACTCACGCTGAAAGTTCCTGTTCACTCGGCCGTCAAAGTCGACGGTAAGAAACTCTACGAATACGCTCACAAAGGCGAAACGCCCGATGTCGTTCCCGATCGCGAGATGTCGTTCTACGACGTAAGCCTCATCGAAGCGTCTCAACAAGGCATTCTCGTTCGCATGAGCTGCTCAAAAGGCTCCTTCATTCGCGCTTGGGCGAACAAGCTCGGCGATGATTTAGGATGTGGCGGAACAGTCGAAGCTCTTCGTCGTGTTCACTCGCATCCGTTCGATGTCTCTCGAGCGATGACGCTCGAATCGCTCGCGGAAAAATGGGAAGCCCGCACAGAGCGCCACGGACGTGTTTTAGGCCCGGCGTGGGTCGCTCTGAAAGATGCTCTTCCGCACTTTCAGAGAGTTGATATCGACGGCTACTGCGAGACGCTTCTTAAGAACGGCCAGATTTCGAAGAACCTCCAGGCGCAGCTTCTTCAGCACGTGCGCATCGGAGAGGCGCCTCCGCCGGTTCGCGTGATCTCGCGCGAGACCGATGACCTTTTGGCTATTTTGCTCGCCGAGAACGGCGGCTTCTATAAGATCCGCCGCGTCTTCAATAAGACGTAGGGCGGCACCGGCTTTGGCGGGTTTTCATGGCCCTCGAAAAAAGCGGCCTCGGGGCGCCTGATTTCGTAAACTGCGGCCCTATGCGCACAGCCCTTTTTATCGCTCTTTTCGCCTTCGCTTCGTCGTCATTCGCCCTTTCGGTGAACGATCTTCGGTCGCTCATCACGGGTCCTCGTGACACGAACGAATACTCCGGTCTCAATCAAGACGGACTCGCTTGTAGCGCCTCGCTGAGCCTCCGTAGCGGCCAGATCGAAGGTTTTCTCACGTATGGTGACACGGGTGCAGGTGTGAAGGCCGATCTCACGGCTCCGGTGAAAGTTCTCTCGAAAGTAAATGGCGTGACGACGGTACAAGTTGCGCACTTCAACGAGCCGAAGATGCGCATGACATTGACGATCGAGAATCGCAAGGTCACGTCGATGAAGATCGATATCCCCAACAACTTCTTGTGGTTCACGGCGCACGACTCGTGCAATCAATTAGAACAGTTTACTCCGCGCTACTGATTTCAGTTCGCTGAGCGTGCCCGGGCTGAGCGAGTCGGCGGCGCCGCGCTCGCGCGAGTTCCGATCGCACGATCGATCTCGGGCTTGAGTGCTAAGAAGCGGGCGCGTCCTGCGCTGGCGGTCGCATGAATGCCGTCGCCAGTTTCGCTACCGGGTTTACCGGCGGCGGTTGAGCCGAGACTCCCGATCGCTCCGCATCGGCCCGCCAGTTTTTTCTTCATATCACGATAGAAGGGGCCGGGTGCTGAGGTCGTGCCGAGGGCTATGTCCATGCGGGTCAGGTTGGCGCGAAAAGCGGAAGCCTTAATCCGGGAAGGTTCGAGGTGCGGTGGCAAAAGCCATGTGCAATCGCGCTGGGCCGAGCCAATCGCGTCGAG
>CAJYIL010000742.1 GCA_913774795.1 Pseudobdellovibrionaceae bacterium | reverse complement strand
GGCCACCCGCGCGTGCGTCGCCATCTCGAAGACGTCGTGGCCGAGTACAGCCGACACGACGAGCAGTCGCGCTTCGTCGCCGGGGCTTTGCTGCTCGCGGTCTTTGGGCAAATCGAACGCGAACTGCGGCTGATGGGCGAAGTCGCGCGCCACGAGCGCGTGGGAGCCGATGCCGTGCGCCGCGTGCAACGCGCCCGCGAACAGCTCGAATCAGAGCTAGAATTGCCCCCCTCCATCGAAGAAGTCGCCGCCCAGGTCGGCTGGAGCGGCGACCATCTGCGCCGCATGTTTCGCGCGGTGCTCGATACCTCGCCGCTCGAAATCCAAACCAGCGCGCGCATCCGTCGCGCCCAGGAACTGCTGCGCTACGGCGAACTTCCCACCCGCGAAGTCGCCGCGCGTTGCGGCTTCGACGACCCCTCCCACTTTTCCCGCGTTTTCAAACGCGAAACCGGCCTCTCGCCGCGCGAATGGCTCGCCATTGCTCGCTCTCGCTAGGGCTCAAGAGGCGGGCCATTGCATCCCGTACCCCTAATCACAAGGCGGGTTAACGCTTTATTTGGCTGAGTTGTTTGTCGAAGTCGGTTGGATCGAAGTAGTCACGCCACACGATGATTTCGCCGTTTTCGATGGTGAGCGTTCCCATCACGGGGAGAGTGATTTTGGCGCCGCTTTCGTGGGTGAAGGCATCGACTCTCTCGTTCAAAACGACATTTTTCGACGCCGCTATGGCTGTGACCTTCCAATCGACCTTGAAGGTCGTTCCTACCCCGAACTCGCTATGGAATTTACGAACGTTCTCGCGCCCGACAATGTCAGGGAAGGGGACATTATCGTACAATACATCGTCTGAGAGCATGGCTAGAGCCTCTTCAATGCGGTTCGCGCTCCAGTGCTCAAAAAAGGTGTTTGCAATCTCAGCAGGTGTGGCTGGCATTGTAATTTTTTGGTTTGGAGAATTGGAGAGTGAGCTCTTCTCACAATCTCTAAACAGCCAAACCCATTCTATCTTATTAAGCAGCCAGAGCCGTCCAATT
>CAJYIL010000741.1 GCA_913774795.1 Pseudobdellovibrionaceae bacterium | reverse complement strand
GTTCACCCGCCACGTTGTTATGTGTGAATGCCCTCGGACCAGAGTGAGACCAGTCAGAAATCAAAGATAAGGAGTCAGGCAGCTAGAGGGTGGGTTTTAGAATTTTAATTTTTAAAGGGGAGAGAAGAGATGAACGAAGTGAATCAGTTCAAGAAGCCGATTGAGAAAACAGAGCTAGTTGAAAAATCGAAATTACAATCGGCGCTATCCAAATCCGACAATGACGAAGGCGCCAACCTATCCAAATGCAAGTAGCCGTAATATCAACTCGGCAGCGTCACAAGTTAGCAAGTCCGCTGAAGAAAAAGCACCCTCCGCGGTGCCAGCAAGCGAATCCAAGCCAGCCGAATCGAAAGCACTTTCTATTCAACCTTTGCCTGCGGGCACCGCGCCTTCAGAATCTCCGAACATTCGCCTATCGCACCGCGATTTCAAGATCTTCGAATTCGTTCTCGACATGAAGTTTGCTTCTCACGAAGCATTGTTTCAGAAATTCTTTTCGGTCACTCGCGATTCAGAGAGTGCAAAAAGTGATGAGGGATGTCGTAAACGTTTGGGCGCACTCGCACGCGCCGGCTATTTGACATTAGATCCAAACATCAAACGTTCGGGGCGCTTTTACATCGCGACTGATCTTGCGCACAAAGCGCTTAATACGAAACTTCAACTTGAGAAAGTTCCAAAGCCGCGAAGGTGCATCGATCAAACCGTCTTTGTTCATGACTTGCTCGTTGCAGTTTCCAGACTCGAGTTTGAAGAGGCGAATCCCGGTTGTCGTTGGACTTCAGATCTTCGGCTTCGAACTGGGCTCGCAGCACTTTACAATTTGCCGTCGGTATACATTCCGGATGCGATCTATGAACTATCATCTGGCGAGAGAGTCGCATTTGAATTTGAGAATGCGAGAAAGGGTCGAAACGCGTACCGAGAAAAGATCTCTTACTTCGCAAAGCTCATTGAAGCTAAGCGTGATGACGTGAACATGTTCACGCGTGTTCGGTATCGGTGTGTACGCCCGGATGTTTTCAAAATTCTTCAAGAAGAGACGTCGCTTTACCCAGGAATGTTTAGTGTCGAGCTGTGGGAAGTTCCAGCGGGTTTTCAGGCGGGTGGCTCAGAACCGGTTCCTAAGTATTTACGTGAGGTGCTGTGATGTTTTTTAAGAAACAAGAGCCGGGCGTGCGGATTGGCAGAGTGCAAAACGCGATCTTGAGAAACGAAGTTCTCACGGATCGAGAACTTCAGCATCACGTTCACGTGGTAGGGGCTTCAGGTTTTGGCAAAACTGTTTTTCTTACTAAGATCGTCGAGGATCAGATTAAACGCGGGAAGGGTTTGTTGTTTGTCGATCTGAAAGGCGATCGAACGTTGATCGAGCGTTTTTTGGAAATCGCGCGCGAGAGTGGTCGAGCAAACGACGTTCAGATGTTCAACCTTGGGGACGTGAAGAGCTCATCTTCGTACAACATCTTAGGAGTTGGATCGCCGAC
>CAJYIL010000740.1 GCA_913774795.1 Pseudobdellovibrionaceae bacterium | reverse complement strand
TGACGCGTGCTTCGAGCGCGTTGATCTCTTCTTCGTACTGCGACCAAAGTTCGTCGCTCACTTCATCTGCGATCAACTTCGCTTCATCGGTTCGGTGAGCGGCGAGTTCGTTAGCTTCGAGGAGGATATCTTTCGCTTCGAGCTGCGCTTGTGAAAGCGCGCTCGCGCGACCCAGGCGCGCGATAAGCACACCGATCAAAACGCCGGCAACGAGGCCGAGCGCGAGAAAAACAAAAGTCATGCTTCACGCGGAGGTCGCTTGAGACGACCACCGCCCCCAATCAGCCAAAGATTCAAAAATACTTTTTGCGCTTACTTGAAGGCAAAATCTTGAGGACATCACGGTACTTAGCCACCGTGCGTCTCGCAATTTGAATACCATCTTTTTTAAGCAAATCCACGATCTTTTGGTCTGACAAAGGGTTCTTTGGGTCTTCGGCGCCTACGAGCGTTTTGATCTTTAATTTCACCGATTCGCTCGCAAGTGCGTCACCGTCATCCGTGTTGATCCCCGAGTTGAAGAAGTACTTCAGCTCGAAGATGCCTCGCGGAGTGTGCACATATTTAGCCGTCGTCACGCGCGAAACTGTCGATTCGTGCATGCCGATGTCATTGGCGATATCGCGAAGGATCATCGGCTTAATGAAGCCCGGACCCTTTTCGAAGAAGTCGCGCTGGTGCTTTACGATCGACTCGGTCACCTTGTAGATCGTGCGTTGGCGCTGGTGGATCGACTTGATCAACCAAACGGCCGCGCGCAACTTATCTTGAATGTACTCCTGAGTCGTATCGCCTTTGGCACCTTTGCCCTGGAGAACGTTTTTGTAGAAGTTCGAAATACGTAAACGCGGCATTCCGTCTTCATTCAGAGAGACCATGTACTCATCGCCGACTTTGTAAACGTAAACGTCGGGCGAAACATACTGCGTGTCGTTACTTAAGAACTGACGGCCCGGCTTCGGGTCCATCGTGTAGATGATCTTCGTCATCTCGACGATTTCTTCGAGGTCGCGGTTCATCGCTTTCGCGATGCCTTCGTAGTTCTTCTTTTCCAAATCTTTTAAGTGGTTCGTGATGAGCGTTACGAAATCACGTGTGTCTTCTTCCATGTGCTTGGCTTGGATCAGCAGGCACTCCTGGAGATCGCGAGCGCCGATACCCGGAGGATCAAACTCTTGAACGAACGGCAAGACGGATTCGAGGTCTTCTTTGCTCACACCCTCGTCTTCGGCGATTTGCTCCATCGGAACTTTGATGTAGCCGTCGTCGTCGATGTACGAAACCAAGATACCGGCGAGGTTTTGTTCCTCCTCGTTAAACCCTGAGTTTCTGATCTGCCACATCATGTGGTCGAACAACGTCGCCGTCGTCGAGATCATGTTCTCGTAGTTCATGATCTCTTCGTTGCCGGATCCGCTCGATTGCGTGGGCTTATACTGGGTATCGAGATACGATTCCCAGTCGAACTCGTCTTGCTTTTGCGGATCTTGCGCCGCCTGAGCTTCAACGTTTTCCTCGTGAGTGTTCGTTTCGGTTTTCGAGACCTCGGCGTTCGTGTCGCCGTCTGGGCCGTCGACGTCTTCGAGAACCGGATTCTCTTCGAGTTCTTTGCGAACGGCGGTTTCAAGCTCCATGCGCGAAAGCTGGAGTAGCTTGATCGCTTGTTGCAACTGCGGAGTCATCCGCAGCGTTTGCGACAAGTTCATGGACTGTTTCATTCCGACTGCCATCTCAATTCTCCAGACTCAGCGACTCGGTCGCGGCCAACTTAGAGCTTAAAGTTTTCACCTAAATAGAATTTACGGGCGATATCGCTTGTCGCCACTTCCATCGCCCCACCCTTCACCTGCACGCGGCCATCTTTCATGATGTACGCCATGTCACAGATGCCGAGGGTTTCGCGAACGTTGTGATCCGTAATTAAAATTCCGATTCCCCGATCGCGAAGATCGCGGATGATCTGCTGGATATCCGCGACCGCGATCGGATCGATCCCCGCAAACGGCTCATCGAGCAAGATGAACTTTGGATCTCCCGCCAGAGCGCGCGCGATTTCGACCCGGCGGCGTTCACCGCCCGAGAGCGCGTAGCCGTAGCTGTCGCGAATATGCTGAACCGAGAATTCGCCAAGAAGCATTTCGAGCTTCTCTTGCTTCGCGGTTCCCGAAATTCCGTGCGCTTCAAGCGCGACGATGATGTTTTCTTTCACCGTGAGCCTACGGAAAATCGACGCTTCTTGGGGGAGATAGGATAGACCGACACGGGCCCGCTGGAACATCGGCATGTAGCGGATCGACGAATCGCCCAAGAGGATGTCGCCGTCATCGGGCGAGACAAGCCCGACGACCATGTAGAAGCTTGTCGTTTTTCCGGCTCCGTTCGGGCCTAGAAGACCGACCACTTGCCCTTCTTCGACTTCAAAAGACACTCCGTCGACGACCTTGCGTTGCTTGAACGATTTTGAAATGCCTTCGACCGTGAGTTTCGTAATCATTTGCGAGCCTTGTTCGCTGAATCGGGTTCGATCTGCGCTCGCGCGTTTGAGACTTCCACGTCTTTTCCGCCGTTCGTCATCACGATCTGATCGCCGACGAGTTCATCGCCATTTTGAACGACGCGCGGAGAACCCGAGAAGACGACGCGGTCGTTCTTCAAAGAGAGATCGACGGCCCCGCTCGTCACGAATTTCTCTGAGTCAGTGACGTGAACGCCACCTTCTATCTGCATCGAATCAAGTTGCTGTGTGCGTGGATCGTAAGAGAATTTCGCGCGCGGACCTGAAAGTTGCATCGTTTCGACATCGATCACGACGTCGCCATAAAACTGAGCCATGTTTGTTTTGCCACTGAAGAGAGCTCTTTGAGCCGCGATGTGTGCGGTCTTTTGCTGTTTATCAGAACCGACTTCAATCTTGCGTGTCGCGCGGACTTTATTCGTGATGTTGATTTCGTTAGTGCCGAAGTCGGCGTCGAGCGCTCCGCCATTGAGATGAATATCGCCACCATTGGCATCTTTTGGCCCCAACATCTCAACGGCGCCCGGAGAAACGAGCTTTCGCTTTTTCGAGTCGTAATCGAGAAGTTGTGACTTAAAGACATAACCGTTCGAAGAACGTGTCACCACATTGCCTTCGATGCGCAGATCCTTTTTTTCTGGATCAACTTTTCCACGGTCACCGGTCACGACGTAACTCACTCCATTGTCAGCGAAGAAATTCACTTTCATTTTCTCCGCGGTCCACTCTGCGTTATCTTTCGGGCGATTGGCTTTCTCCGCCCACAATTCCCACTCTTGCTTCTCGCCTTTGGCTCCGAACGAATGCACTCCGCGCATCTCTTGGCCGCTCAAGCCTCTGTCTTTCGCTGCGCTTTTGTTCGCAGCTTCAGCGGCCTTCTGTGCTTTCAAATCTTCGGCGACCGACGGTCCCAATTCCTTGGGCGCGATCACGATGATTTCGACGACGAGGATGACGAAAAGCAAAGCGAGAATAACGGCATTTCGTCGGGTCATCGGTCATAAGCTCCGTGAATCTAGATTAGCATAGGAATTGCAGACTTCTAACGAACAATGAGGTTTTGCGATTTGACGCCACGGCTTTCGGCCAGCCGCTCCAACCGCGCGCGTCTCACTCTGAGAACGCCAGATCGAAGAATGCAAAAGCATCGTGATGCCTTCGGGACTAGACTCCAGTCGCGCACCTTTCGCGCCGAAAATTTAGACAT
>CAJYIL010000739.1 GCA_913774795.1 Pseudobdellovibrionaceae bacterium | reverse complement strand
TTCCGGCCGCTCAAGTCCCGAAGTTTAAAGCCGGCAAAGACTTCCGGGAACTCTGCAAGTAACCTCGTTTTTTAGTTTGAAGCCTGAGGTCGCCCCGAGAGCTTTGCGCTCTCCTCGCGAAGGCGGCCGAATTCAGCCGCTAAATCTTCGGGTGCCGCCGCTACATCCCGCTTCTGCGCAACACTCGCGTCGATCTCTTTCGCTTGAGCCGATAACTTCTCAGCAGCCGCTTGAAACGAGGCGATTTGCTCGGGGTAGGTCATTTCGTTCGAAGGCGATTTTGCGAGCGCAATCACGGGAAGCGCTGCTTCGCGCGCCTGGGCGTTCCAAGCACGATACGCCTTTTTCCACTTGGCCGCATCCGCCTTAAACGCTTGCCCGTTCGACACGAGTTCCTTCGCTAACTTCTCCAAGTGTTGCGACCCATAAAGGAGCGCCGACTTTTCACTTTGTTGTCTGAGTGAGATCGACTTGATGTGGCGCTCGAGATCGCGAAGAAAATCATCATCTCGTTTTCCGACGAAAATCTGTGTCGAGGACTGCGCCGCTCCTGCTTGCGCTTCGACGAAATACGTTCCCCTCGGAACACCCTCTTTGGCGAGATCGAGCTGTGCGTCTTCAGCGCGAGTCTTCGCGACTTCGAAGGTTTTTGTGAAGCTCGCCAATCCAAGGATTTCGCCGGTCTTGCCTTTCAACTTCACGGTCACCTTGTCGCCGATGCTTAAATCTCCGGGAAACGTCAAAACCGCCGCCGTCTCGAGACTTTTTGGAGCGATCTCGAGAGTCGTTGCAACTTTCGCGGGTTCGGGAGCGGCGGTTGGAGCAGCCGGCGGAGGCGCTTCAACCGCCCCGACTTTTCCCTTTTTGTGGGCTTTCGGTGCCTCTTGTGGAGAGGTCTGTTGCGATGCCGGTTCACGCTTTCGCGAATTTGTAATTTGCAGCATCACGCCGACGACGACGAGAGCGATAAACGCGGCCAAGCCAAAGCGCATCGCCTTTGGCGAGAGCGAGGACTTCTTCGTCATAGCGCTGGCCTGCCAAGCCGGAGGAATTTGCGGGGCAGAATCAGATTCGGTCAAGGCTTCTTCGAAAGTCGACGTCGGAACGAAAGACTCGTGAGTTTTCTCGTCACTCGGCGCGACTGCGACCGTCGGCGAAGCCGGGACAATCGAAGTTTCTTTTGGACTCGAAACGATGATTGGCTTTTTCTCAGGCCTTGCAGGCGCAGCCACGTGATCGAGTGGAGTCTCGATCAAATTCTTCGTGATGGCTTCTGCGGGCGCTTTGTCTTTTTCTTTTTTCTCACGGCGTAAACGCTCCACGTTTGCTAGAAGCTCTTCGCGCGTGAGCGCAGGCAACGCTTCGCCGATCGAGGGAACCGGAATGATTTGGTTGACGGTGTCATTGTCTCGATCGCGCTTTCGGCGATCGAACTCCGGGAGGTTGCCGATCCGGAACCAGCGAGTGTAGCCAGGCTTCCAGCAATACTGCGAGTACTCGATTTTACCTTGCCCGATCATCTCGATGATGTGCTCGGCCGAGTACGGGCCGTCTTGATCATATCCGCTTCCGTCGGTGCGTTTTCTCAAGACGATCCAAGACGAAGACAAGCGCCAATCGCTCGGCCAACCGTCTTCGGGTTTCGTGAATTCTTTTACCGAAGTTGACTCCGGTACGACGAGCGAAGCGACAGGCTCCGTGTAGAACGAGGAACGAATAGGCACGGCCTCGGTGACCTGCTGCACAGGTTCGTCGCGATTGACCGGGGCGGCAACAGCCGCGGGCGACGTCTGGGAGAGAATCGGTGTTGGAGTGAAATCATCAATCGAGATCTCGTCGAGATCGATCTCTTTAGCGCTCACTTCAGGCATCGGAGGAATGAGCGGCGGAGGCGCTTGAAACGCGTCACGGAACTCCGGGACCTCTCCGAACGTTTTCCAGGCTGATTCACCCTCTTTGAACACAAGGTCAACCAGCGTAAATTTGCCGGCCTTCAGTTGCTCGATCAAGAAGTCGACCGTCACCGGTCCTTCTGCTTTTCCATTCGTGCTGTAGTACCAACGAACCACTTCTGAACTCCGTTTCAGTTCATCACAAGCTCGACGATTCCATCGTAGATGTCGAGAAACGCCCGGCTTCCCGGATCGCGCTTAAGCCAATTGACCAACGTGTCAGTCTTCAGCTTACGAGAGCGATAAGCGAGGTACAATCTTTCTCCCAGCATCCCGCCCAAGATGCGTGAAGCTTCGACATAGCTCGACCTTTGTCGTGGTCGAATTTGCAGAGGCCTTTCTCGACCTGACTGCAATCGCGCCATTTCGCTTAATCGAATGTCGAGCGCAAGGCGAAGCGCCTCGGCGTTTCCGGATCGCGCGCGAAGCTTTGTTTGGAGGCCCGCGACCGTCTCGGAGCGCCGCGAGTGGTTGATCATCTTCGAAATCAGATAACTGACCGCCTCGATCCAAACTTGAGATCGAAGATCGCCCGGAAAATTCCAGAGCGACTTCTTCCTCTGAGACAGACGCGCGTGCAGGTAGAGGCCGGCAATCGCCGCCGCCGAGTTGATGGTCGCTTTTGGTTGATAGGCAAGACCGCCGGAAGGCAAATAAAATCGCTGCCCTGAGCGCAAGAGTTCACCTGCAATCACACGTTCATTGTTGTCAGAGCGCTTCTCGACCTCGCGCCAGATCGTCTCATCGTTCTCGCCGTAAACGGCAAGATCGTTGAGCTGTTTGAACTTAGGTTCCATCTTCAGATCGGCCGCCGCCAGACGCACGAGTAACGCGACCTGATCGGTCGGGTCAAAATCGCTTTCGTCGTCAAGTCGATCATCTTCATCTGCCATCGCGGCTCGATCCAGGAATAGCAAATAACTCTGCCATTTGATCCACGGAGGAGTCGAAAGGATGCAAAAACTCGAGTCGTTGAATTTGACGACGTCGATGTCTGATTCGAGACCCTTGCTCGCGAGCTGAAAGTAAACACGCTCGCTGTTAAGATGGATCGTCATGGCGCGTTCGCGCCCCTTGAGAATCGCCTTCACTTTCGATGGTAAGTGCGCGGGCGCTAAGTGCAAATCTCCGAAGAGCACGTAGATGAGCCGATCGGGCGACCAAGCTCTCGCGATGATTTGCGCCGCCTTCTGTTCACGATCAGCCAAACTGTGAACACCCGCGCGCGAGTTCAACGCTAAAAGTTGAAAGCCGCGCTCCTTGGCGAGCTCAAGGAGCGGACGATAGTGGTCCCAGGAAAAACCCCAGACTCGGTCCCAGTTTGATTTCGCACGCAACTCATCGAGCGTGAGCTCGCCTTCAAGATACGCATCGAGATATTTCTGGGCCGATGCCTGGAAACTTTCGAGAGCCAAGACGACGGGCTTCGAGATTTGTCTCAAGAGACGCAAGTGCGTTCGCTGAGATTGCTCAAGAGCGTGAAAGTCGCCCCCATAAACGAGGTTTGAATTGCCAATTCTGCGGAGCACTTCATCTTGGCTCGAGATCGTCCAGGCTTTTCTGAGTTCGCGCTCGTAACGGAGATTAAAGTCACTGATGTCCCTGCCTTGCGACTCACCGAGGCGCTGCCGCACATCGCGCTTCACTTGCGAAAGAAGTCGACGACGTGTCTTCACCCACTCGAGGTCAGCAGGCGCTCTGCGCTTGTGATCACTCGCTTTCAATACGGATTTTTTCGGAGTCGTCTTCTTTGTCACCTGGTTTCCATCGTGCCAAAAAAGAATTGCTTTAGGAAAGAAGATTGGATGCAATCGCCCACATGAAAAACAAGCACCTCTGGCTCGCAGCAGCAATGGCCGTCCTCGCTCTCTTTGTTCAAGGCTACCTTTACGTTCATCACTTGGCCTTACGTTCGGGCGAGTTCACGAAGGCGGCCTGCGATATCAGCGAGAAGTTCAGCTGTTCGGCTGTCTCGGCCTCGAAGTGGGCTGAGATCTTGGGAGTGCCGGTCGCACTTTGGGGCTTCATGGCCAACTTGGCGTTTCTGACTTTGATCGTCGTGATGTTTCTTTCGGATCGCGAAAAGCAATCCGGCGCTCGTCGCAACCTTTTGATCGCGGCCAGTGGCATCGCGGCAGGCTCGGTCGTGATGGGCTTCATCTCGATCGCTTTCATGCAGCAGTTCTGTTTGTTTTGCATCTCGGCTTACGTGCTGTCTTTCTTACTTCTGCTCTTCACTTGGCTTTATGTTCGCGGCGATATGGGTCCGATGCGCCCCGGTGATTTCAAAGGTCTCGCCGTTGTCGCGGTCGTCTTCTTCATCGGCGGATTCGTCGTCAACAACTCGATGGCTCAAGGAGCCGACTCCCCGGAGGCCCGCGCTGCATACGACGGTTACGTACGCGACTGGCAAGCGACCCCGGCAAAGGAAGTCAAAGCGCTTGATCCTCTCGTTAAAGGCCCAGCGAACGCAAAGATGACGATCGTTGAATTCGCTGATTACCGCTGTATCCACTGCAAACATGCGGCGGCTCCGCTGCACGCGTTCGTAGCCGCCCACCCCGATGTACGCTTCGAATTTCAGCCATGGCCCCTCGACGGCGAATGCAACTCGTCGCTGAATCAATCAAACGGCGCTTCTTGTCTTCTTGCGCGCGCTTCATGGTGCGCGGAGAAAAACAAACAATCAGGTTGGGCCGTTCACGATTACATCTACGGCCTACCAGAGCTCTATGCGTCCCTGGATGCCGTAAAAGCCGATCTGCCGAACATCGCGCGCGCGGCAAGTATGAGCGAAGCGGAGTTTAAAACCTGCACAGATTCAGACGCCGCGAAATCGGCAGTCCGAGAACAGGCCAACGTGGGATCGAACCTGAACCTTCAAGGAACACCCACGATCTACGTCAACGGCAAACAATTGAGCGGCGGGCAGGCGCTTCCCGTTCTTCAGCGCGCCTATCAGACGCTTTGATTTACTTCGATGCGAGGACGCTCAAAAATTCTTGAGCGTCTTTTTGATCGCCACAGACGATGAATTCGCCAGATGAGTCGCGAATCGTGAGCGTTGCGCGGTCAGCGCACTGCTTTGCCTTCAACCGGCGTAAGACCGCGATTCGCTCTGTCACCCACTGCTGATCGTCTTTGGTGAGCCGACGCTTTCGTTTCACCGATCCCGAGATGATCTCGAGTGTAGAACCCTCAATTTCATGACGAATCATCTTATCGCCAGAGCTGTACTCGATGATTTGCACATTCGATGCCGCAAAAACGAACCACGAAATAAGAAGGCTTGCGATCATCGAACGCCTTTCGAAGACGTGGATTCGGGTTTTGACTTCGAAGACACCGGAGACCCCATCACGCAGTCTGGCGTGGACGAAACCGGGCAATTGACCAATGATCGCACTTTGCGATTCGCAAAAAGTATCTCGTTGAATCTCGTACGCGTAGCCGGGTGTCGATCGTCAGCTCTCAGACCGCAAGCGTACGACCACGCACCCGCTAAACGCGTTCGCCAATTCTCTGACGCTTTGGTTGGATATTTTCCTGGGAGATATCTCGCAGCCAGCTCAGTGCCCGCCCAATCCGCGAAACTCTCGTTCACTTTCGATTTGGCGTCACAGAAAGACGGAGCGCGAGCGTCGCCTTCGCTCTCTTGCAGACACGAAAGCAGACCGCCGTAAATTTTTTCGAGCGTTCCGTCACGTATCGCCGCCGTCCCCTCCGGCGCGAAACTGTATGCGAAGCAGGGACCTACGGCGTGTCCCATCTCGTGGGCGACGATGAGAGCCAGAGAGGAGATCGAGCTCGTTGCAATGAAAAGACCGCCGCACACCGTGACGAGGTTTTGTGAAGCTTGGTATCGCGCATTCGGCACATAGGTGACCGGCACACCCTCGCGCTGACACGTTTCTCCGTTAATCGAAAGAGTCATCGAGCTAATTCGCTCAAGCATTTTCGCTTTGTAAGTTTGGGGCACATTCCATTCGCGCACGAGTTTCGCAAATTCCTTTTTCATCTCTCCGAAATTCTTTTGAACCTGACTTTCGAGCGCGGGCGAACGACGATATGTCTTCGACGCCTTCGTGATGGCCGCCTGGTAAGCCTGAAAGAGCGGCAGCTGCCGCATGGTCTCGATTTCCCGGAGACTCAAAATGGGCGAGAGATCTTGTTTTTCTTCTTCAAAAAGCATCACGTCCCGAGACGCGTAATCAGCGATTCTTTCATCGATCTCCGAGATACACTTGGCCCTTTTCGTTTCATCGCACGGATCGAGGTGAAGAAGCTTGGTTAAGTAGGTCAAATTCGAGAGCGGAGCTTTCAACAAATTCGCGGTTTCCAGACTTCGGAGAGTGGCACGCATGATCGGTTCTCGATCATCGAGACGAAGGTTCCGGAATCCACCGCGGACTTTGGATGTTCCTTGATCGCTGACGATTTCGTTTTGGCTGCAGATGTACTTTTCTGGATCATCGCAAAATGCGTCGGCACCGAGAGCGCGCGATGCACATAAAACGACAAAGGCGAATTTAAAGACCAAGTTTATCGAAGATTGCATTGGTCAACTGTCCGAAAGTGTCATCCACAACAATACTCGCCGCCGGCAAAACGCCACGCGAAAGCTCTAACAGAAATCCCAAAACCAGAACCGCGAAGAGACAATACATCGACGCTTTGACGACCCATACAGTCGAGCGAACATCGTCAAGACGAACTTCGGACTCGATTTTCTCGACCTTTCGAAGTGTCGCCTTCAAATCTTCGAAGTGACTCATCGCCCGATCGTAGAGCTCTTGCTGTTTCGACATACTCAGATGCTGCATGCCGGGAAACGAGCGCTTGGCTTTAATAGCCTGGATCAAGGTGGCGGCGTAATCGAGGTAACGCTGCGAGCGCGCATAAAATTGCGGGTAGTCTTGCTGCGATTTCGAGTAAAGCTCGAGTTCCTCGAGCGCTTTTTCGTAATTTTCACCGGCGACGTTCGAGAGAATAAGAGAACGAGCGCCGTCGCGAAGGCCCGCCTCGCGCAAAGACGACTTCATACGCGCCGAGATGCGAGAGCTCATCTCGCGTTCTTGCTGGGCTTCGGCGACCTTCAAGGCCACGTCAATATTCTGGCTTCTCATACTCCTGACTTTTCGGTCAGCTCGACGGAGGCCTGAAGCGACGAGATCCAGACCCGACCTAAAACCAGACCTCGACCTCGAATTTTTGACAGCGTGCGCTTCGCTTTGAGACGATTGTCCAAAGACATAAGTCGTAGGCTGCTGGCCTTGCCTCAAGGACCGCCGGACATTTCCGCCCATGGAGGGGTTGTAATGAACGCTCAAGATTTCGCTCAAGATCCTGTCGAAGATTTTCACGTCGTCTCGCAGGTCTCTGTGCAAATGGAAGAAAGTCCGAGCCCGGTGAGCGTCCCGCTCCCTCTTGATCTTCCTCCGATCCCCAATCTTGCGACTCTGCCTGCGCACATTCTGCATTCAGGAACCGTCGAAACTTTGATCGGCCAGAACGAAGACTTGATGGCGCGCTTGAAGGTGAACATTCGGCGCAACTCCGTGCTTGAACAGCAAATCATGGAGCAAGACCGATTGCACGCCCGTCTGAAAAACGAGCACGCCTCCTTGATCGCGCAGTATCAGGTGATGTCGGAGAAGACCGAGCTTTTGCGTGAAAAGACGCAGACTTTCGATATCCAGATGGAAGAGCTCCGCGAGCAAATCGAAATTTCGCAAATCCGCGCCGAAAGCGCCGAAGAACGAAGTGCCGAACTCCGTGCAGGAATTTCGTTTGAGCAAGCTTACCGACGCCGCACTCGCGCGTGGGTACGCCCGTTCATCGACAGTCTTAAAAACCAGTTAGTCGACGCTCGTTCGCGCATTTCTTTTTTGGATCGTCAGCTGGGTACGCGCGAGGCGGTCATTGGCGATCTTCGTGAGCGTCTTGCGCAAGCCGAAAAGTCGCAACAGGCTGCGACCGTGAAGAGTCACTCCGATCAAGCCATCCTCGTTGAAACTTACGAAAACCGCATTCGCGCGGCCGAAGGCGACATGATCAAATCTCGCGCCGAATCTTCGCTCCTTCGCGAAAAGGCGTCACGTCTGGATGAAGCCGTCGCAGCTCGCACCCAAGCCGAAAACCGCATCGTACTTCTCGAGCGTAAAAACAGCGACATGGAAAAAACTTTGAAGGAAGAGTTGGCGATCATTCAGGAGCAACTCGCCGAATTCCGTCGCGAAGCGAAGCAGCTCGCGGCCGAGACGATGACGGCTAACAGTGAGCGCGACCAGGCGATGAAGGCCGCGACGGATGCGAAAGCAGAAATGGAACGCGCTCGCGACCAGTTCGAAAGCCTGCAAGCGGTTTGGGCTGAAGCGCAGAAGAAGTTCGAAGCTTCGCAACTTCAGCAAGATTCGTTGAACAAGCTCAATCAAGAGTTAAGCCGCCAGCTGAAAAACGAGCGTAAAACTCGTGAAACCGCTCTTACTCCCGC
>CAJYIL010000738.1 GCA_913774795.1 Pseudobdellovibrionaceae bacterium | reverse complement strand
TTCAAATTTGTTTCATCGCCGGTATTGGCGTCGAGTTTGTAAATGCGCGCGCTGTAAGAGTCTCGATCGATACGAATGTCGATTTGAATCTCGTGATCGCGCGACGCCAACGGAGAATCCCAACGCTCATTGAGGCGAAACGAGCGTGATTCGCGGTCGTAATCGAGAGTCATCGGGATCAACCATTTTCCGAGTTTCAGGTTGTACGTTCCGAATTTTGAAATCTCATCGGCCCGCAGGTTGTGACCGTGAGGACGAAGAAGGCCTAGCTCCGCATCATTCATAAACCCCAATTTCTCGAAGAGCCGCGAAAACGAGCGGTGCACTTCGCGAGTGGCGCGACTGAGAGTCTCGGAATTCGCTTCTGAAATTTCGCTATACGCGGCTTCGATACGCTCGCGGTCACCGGGATTAGATCCGCCTCGATTGCGAAGGTCGACCCACGCACGATGTGAATCGCCAGTCTTCTGGCGGGCGATTCGTTCTTGCTCCGCTTGGGCCACTAAAATTCGGTCATATTCACGCAAAATCAGCTCACCCTGAGAGAGCGGGAGTGCTTGGGCGAAACCAGAGGCCAAGACGAGGGTCACGAGGAGCTTCCACATATCGGAGACACACCTACAAGACCGGGGCCGCCGCGAGCGCGTATATATGCGTTTTCAGGCGTCAAAGTCGTGGTCAGCGCGCAATCCGCGCGGGCCTCGCCTCAACTCATTTTCACTTACGAAAACGGACGTGACTCGGCCTTGGCCCCCAGTGCAGAACGCTAATCTCTCTCTTGAAGGAGTTCTCAAATGCGTGCTCTTGTCGTCTTCGCCGTTTTCGCCCTGACCGGTCTCGCTCAGGCTCAAGAATGTCCGCTAGGTCCCAAGGACACGAAGCTGACGATCCAGCGAGTGATGATCAACTTCGGAAAACTCACGATGAAAGCCGAAGCCGTCACGCGCGATCAGGCGGGAACCGACGAGCAGATCGCTGCGGCCGTCACGGATTTGCAAACCGCGGCCGCTTGCGCGCAAGCCTCGGTCGATAGCAACGACGAAGACATGATGCCGGATAAAGCGATGCGCCTGACGGGTGCTGAGCGTGAACAGTTCATCACGCAATTCAAACAAGCGATGGCCGGATTCAAAGCGGTCATCGACTCATTTGCGGCCGCTCTCACGCGCCGCGATTTCACAGACGCGCAAGTGCAGCGTAAGATGATGAACGACATCGCCGACGAAGCGCACTCGCGCTTTTAAGTCGCGAGCATTACCGCGTGATCGAACGCATGTCGATGAACGGCATCGCGTTCGAGCCCATAATCTGCGGGAATTTACCGTCCCACTTTTCGATTGCGCGCTGCTGGAGAATTTCGCTCGTGATCGTCTGCTTCAATAATCGCTGAGCTTCAGCTTGACCTTTCGCGCGTTCGACTTCGGCACGCGCATCTTGAGTCGCTTTCGCTGCGACATACTCCGCCTGTTTCGCTTGTTGTTCCGCGATCTGCTTTTGTTCGATTGCGTGCGTGAAACCCGGTGAGAACTGAAGATTCACGATGCTCACGTCATGCAAAGTAATGCCGTACGCTTTCAGACGAGTTTTTAAGCCCTCGTCGATGTCGACTTTCATCTCGAGACGTTTCGTCAAAACTTCTTCGGCCGTGCGCTTTGCAGTCGCGGCCTTTAAGACTTCTTGCACGGCCGGAACAACGATGCGGCTCAAGACTGCGTCCTCATCGCCGACACTTTTGTAAGTTCCGATCAGATCTGCGCCCGTCATCGCCCAGTTTACCGCAACATCCGCGTGAACATCCTGCATGTCCCGTGTCGCGGCCATGCCTTTGACGTCAGATTTTTGAATCTGGATGCTGATCTTGCGAACGTCGGTGATGCCCGGAATCCAGAGATAAACTCCCGAGTCTTTCACGTCTCCCGAAACAGCTCCCATCGTGACGCGGATTCCGCGCTCACCAGGACCAACGACCGAACAGCCTGCCAAAAGCGCAAACGAAAGAGCGAAAAATTTCTTCATGAGAAAATTGGGCCACCGCTCGTCAACAGAGTCAATCGAGCCTGTTTAAAACGGGATCGAAATTCCGAATTCGTTGAGTGCGAAGTTCGACATGATCTTGAAATCGATCTCGACGTCGCGGTCTTTGTAAAGCGCCGTCGTAAAATGAAGAAACGGCATGGGAATGAGGTCGACATCTGAGTCATTGATGCGAGTCATCCATTTGAGTTTGTAGTTATCGAACTCGTCGCAGGTCGTGATTCGACGCCCTGAGCGGGTCACGGTTGTCTTACAGGCGACGGGAGTTTCGCGCGCGTACATCCCGAAGGAGTAACCGACCGATGTTGATTCGCCCAAACGAAAGCGTTGGCCGACTTGAATGAGGCCTGCCAAGTTGTCGTAGCAGTCTTTGAGAACTCCACCGAGAGCAAGAAATCCGCCTGGAGTGACGTACTCGAGTCCTACCCCGGGAGTTACCACGGTTTGGCCGCTGTCGAGTTTGCGAGGCATCTGGTCGGCGACTTCTTTATCGATCGAGAAACCATGTACAACCACCGACGGGATGACGAGACTCGTTCGCTTCTCACGCGGCACTGAGATTCTCGTCGAAATCGTATCAACACTCTCCGATCCCACAGACGACGGCGAGCGCGCTAGCGCGTCCGCAAGCTCTGGATCGACGCTGGCCACACGCGCAGGACGGGCAGGAGCCGCATGTGAAAACGGGGACAGAAGCGCGATCAAAACTAAGAAAGTCATCCATGACCTCCACTAGAACAGACACGCCCCGAACTCTGTCGGTGAACCGAGTCTCAAATCGCATAAAGTGGCCGCGGGCCCGAGAACTTTCTCCATCCTAGACCTCGACGCTCTTGCTGTGGCTGGTCGCCTCTCTTATCGAGAGATCCCCACGGTTCTGCCGCGAGTTCGCGACGTATGACTCGCGTTGAACGCGTACACCAATGGAGTGAAGAGACTGATGCTCGCACTCGCTATTCTGACCTTTACGACGAATTCGCAGGGCTCTGACCAACGTGAGTTGAAGGTCGTCATGAACGCGAGGGTCATGAGACACCTCCATATCTCACTCTCCAATGAAACCACGAAAGCGAAGATGCGCGCGATGTTGGAGCGCATGTCGACCTATCGGCCCATGATCGAAGCGAGACTCAAAGAAGCCGGTCTTCCACCAGAGCTGGTCGTCATTCCGGCCGTGGAGTCCATGTACAAGATCGACGCCCGTAGCCCGCAAGAGGCGGCCGGTCTGTGGCAACTCATTCCCGAAACGGCGAGGCACTATGGTCTCAGGGTCGACGATAAGATCGATGAAAGGCTCGATGCCGAAAAATCGACGGTCGCCGCTCTGAAGTATCTCAAAGCCATTCATGATCACACACATGATTGGTCGCTGACTCTCTTAAGCTACAATGCCGGCGACTCACGCGTGCGCAAGCTCATGAAGAAAACAGGCGTTCGCAACGCATTTCAGCTCGCGCGCGATGGGCACATCCGAAACGATGAAAGTTTGAATTACGTGTCGAGAGTGATGGCCGCACTCATCGTGATCGGCCATCCCGAACTGGTTAACAAGTAAAAGCGGTATTCTTATTCAGGGCGCGCAGGAATTCTTGCGTCGTCATCCCGTTTTTTCTCAGGCAGTCATTGTAACGGCGCGCCGGCACAGGGCCAATGTATCTCCAGTGCCATGGCTCGTAGATATAGCCTGTGCGAGGATTCACCGAGGTCGCGCCATCTGGTCCCTTTGGGTAGCTCAAGACGAAACCAAATTTGTACGCATTCGCCTGAAGCCATGCGTACGCCGGTGTTTGATCCATCTCAGGCTCGAGCTTGTAGCCCATCGGCTTTCCGTCAGCGCCTGGAGCGCTGATGTACGTCACGATATCGAGAGCGGTACCGAGTTGGTGCTCGCTCGTACCGGGAAAGGCGGAGCGTGTGTTGACATCGCGAGCGGTCGCAATCTCGTCTTCCGCATTGCCACGGCGGCGCTGCGGATTCGCCGCCATCGTGTTGTTATATTTGTACCGAAACGTGCCGCATTGAGTATCGAACGCGCGGTAGCCCGAGTGAACCTTGATCACTAAACCATCGTGTCCAGCGGCATCCGACATCGCCATGAACGCCTTGATGGCCGGAGCGCGAAGCATCTCGGTGTAAGGCTCTTCGTCTTTTTTCAGGTGGTGAAGAAAGCGAACGAGCTGCTCTTCCGAAGTATACACATAAGGAACGTTTACGATGTCGGGCGCGACGTAGGCGCCCGAAAGCATTTCGGACGGGTTGCGACTCACGACCGAAAGCGCCTGACGAGCGTCTCCAAAACCGATCGGAATTTTGAAGTACCCATTTCCGATGATGCAAGG
>CAJYIL010000737.1 GCA_913774795.1 Pseudobdellovibrionaceae bacterium | reverse complement strand
GTTCACCGTGTTCATCTCTATGAGAGCACTCATCACAATCGTGAGCGTTTTGACGGCGGTGCTGCTGACAGGTGCAGCGCACGCGTCATCTTCTTCGGGGATCAGTTATCAAGGTCGCATCCTGAAGCCAGACGGCACGCCTCTCTCGGGTCAATACACACAGTTCAAACTGCAAATCCGCACGCCGAATGCGAACAACTGTCTTCTGTTCGAAGAGATGCAAACGATCGATATGCGCAATCAGAACGGCTCATTCTCCGTGACGATGAATGACGGCAATGGCGCGCGCACCGACTCGTCGGGCTTCGGATTCGATCGCATCTTTTCAAATATCGGGACATTCACTTTCGATCCGCTGACGTGTTCCTCCGGTAACGACTATTCGCCGTCTTCAGGTGACGGGCGCCGATTCGTCGTTCTTTTCAAAGACGAAACAATGGCGACGTGGGAGCCGATTCCGGCCATGAATTTGAACTACGTGCCGTTTGCCTTTGAGGCGAAATCTCTGGCTGGCTTCGGCGCAGACTCTTTGCTCAGAGTCGTCGACATCTCGGGTGCGCCGATGACGGGTCTTGCGCCGTTGTCGAACGCGGAGTACACGAAACTCCTTAGCCTGCTTGCGGGAACATCGACCGATTACGAAAAAGCCGGTCGCCTAGGTGGCGCCCTTTTGCCTGCGACTTCATCTTTGACTGCGGGCCAAGCTCTGACTTGGAACGGGACCGCCTGGGCCGCCACGACAATCACGCCTTCAGCGGGCTCAATAGACACAGCCAAACTGGCAGACGGGGCGGTCACGGCGGTCAAGCTCGCGCCCTCAGTAGGAACGACTGGCCAGCTTTTGTCTGTCGATGGCACAGGTAACCTCGTTTGGACAAATGCTCCGAACACGTCCCAATGGACGACCCAAGCTCCGGGCATCAATTATGCCGGAGGTCGAGTCGGCATCGGCACGACTTCGCCCGCTACCGCGCTTGGTGTTGTTGGCGTCAACGATGTTTACTCAGGATCAAATATCCCCGTCGGGCCAGCTTTAATCACGAACACGAATAACAACTTCGATACCCTCGGATCACTGCCGGTGTTCTCTCTTTCGCGATCGGGCAAGACGGGATTTTCGTTTGCGAACACCGCGAACTTTGAGATGGGACGCTATTCGACTTCAACCTCGGCTCCTTACACTCAACTTGCGCTTAAGCTCAACTCCACGAACAACGTCCCTGACATGACGGCAATGAGCTGGAATGCGAATGGCTACGTCGGTGTCGGAACGACTTTGCCGAGCTCGACTGTCGATGTGAGAGGCGCGCCTTACGCTTCGAATATTAATTTTGGTGTGCAGATCGGTACGACCGGCGGTCAATGGCTCTCTCGATTCTCGATGAAATCAGACGCCGGCGGATTCGTTCGGACCGCCATCGATGCCTCTGACGGTGGATCAACAGGCGGCATGCAAGAAGTCCTCTCGATGAAAACCGGCATGGTCGGCGTGGGAACAACGGCGCCCGGTTCAAAACTCCACTTGGGCGGTTCGACGGTTTCGCGGCCGTCGTGGGGCGCAGCGGGAGCAGGACTGCGCGCCGATAGCGCGACTTACCTGGATACGACATCGAGCGGATCGATTGCGAACGTTGGCATTCACGTGCTCGCCGAACCTTCTTTGAGTTTCGTAACTCCGACGATCGTTGATCAGGCCGCGACATTGACGATTGCTCCCGTCAAACCGGCGGCGTCGGCGACAATCACAAATTCGTCAGCTCTTTCGATTTCAACGGGCGTTCTCACTGGCGTCACCAACGGCTACGGCCTTCGTGTTGACGCTCCGACGGCTGCCACACGAAACTATGCGGCCAGTTTCAACGGGAACGTGTCCGTCGGCGATGCCGACCCTAGTTACGGCGGGCAGATCACTCCGAATTCGAACGTCAACTACCTGGCGCTCTCAGGTCGCGGCGTCGAAAACTCAACATCGTCGGGCCGTTTGTTTTTTGCGAACAACCGTCCCACGCCATCTTCGGGTGACCAGCTTGGCGCCATTCTTTTCAACTCGATTGGAAATGGGTCCAATAGTTCGTTTTGGACAACGAGCCAGATCAACAGCTACCTCTACGGATCGGGCGGGAGCAGCGGTTTCGGTTCCTACATCAATTTCATCGTTAAATCTGACAATGGAAGCGCCATCGAGAGAATGCGACTCATGGGAAATGGCCGAGTCGGGATCGGCACGACATCGCCCGATGCGATTTTGCATCTCAAAGCAGGTGGTACAACGGCCGCACCTCTTAAGCTCACGAGCTCGGGAAGCGGCGTGCTGCTTGCGACTCCGCAAGACGGGGCTCTGGAATACGATGGTGACGGGCTGTGGTTTACGATCGGATCAACCCGTTATGTGATTCCGACCAACACATCGAGTGGCAATTATTCAAACGTGACGACGATCTCGAACGCCGGAGGTTCCATCGTCATGTCGCCGATCGCGGGCAGCGGTTCGGTTCAGATCAACTCAGGCACGGTGTCACTCAACTCAACGTCGGGTGCTTTGATCGTCACGGGCGGCGCCGGGATTTCACAAAACCTGAACGTGGGCGGCAACATCGCGTCTTCTGGAACGCTGACGGCGTCAGGGAGTGCCTATCTTCCGCAAATCTACGGCGGCTCTTCCGCCGCGAATTCAATCAAGATCGATGGCGCCGACAACGCTTCGAAAGGCTTCGTCTTACTCAACTCGGCGGGAGGAAATGTTGGGATCGGCACGACATCGCCTCTCGCTCGTCTCCACGTCATTGGCGCTAACGGCGCGACGAGTTTCACCGGAACGTCTGAGCTCGGCGGTCTGAGCTTGAGCGGAGGCAACGCGTTCGGTGCATACGCCGGAATCGATATCCGCTCAAATCAGGGCGGATCGATTGTTTATCCGATCGCCCGCATCGCCGCGAAGACAACAGCGGCGGGATCAATCTTGCAGCTCGGAACATCGGGAAACTGGACAAGCGGTATTACCAACACCGCGATGACGATCGACAATCTTGGTTTAGTCGGGATCGGGACGACGTCGCCAGGATATAAGCTTGATGTGGTTGGAGCTTCGAACACGACAGGTCAATTGCGAGTGGCGGGCGGCTCAGGGCTTGTCACCGAATCCGCAGCGATCCGTGTCCAAGATCGTGCGATCTTCGGCTACGATGGCGCGCGAACAGCTGTTATGGTTTCGGATGGCATGACTTCAAAAGACCTCGTATTTGATTCGGCTGGAGCCGAGCGCATGCGAATACTTCAGTCAGGCAATGTCGGAATCGGGACGACAAACCCGTCTGGTTTGTTCGAGGTGAAGGGTTCGAACGGAAGTTTTGTCATTCAAGGCAACGGAAATAGCATCGACTTCACTCGCGCTGGGGCAACTTACTTGACGGCGACAAACGCTCTCGGCGCATTCGGGTTCGGAGCGGGAGGCGTCTCGTCGGTCTTCAACATTACAGCTTCGAATCCGACAAATACGATGACCTTGACGGGAGGCAACGTCGGGATCGGGACGACCTCACCGACCCAGATGCTAGATGTTGCAGGCAGCATTCGCTCAACCGGTCTTTATGTCATCGGTAATACGGCGCAGTTCACGGGTTACGCGAAATACGGCGACGTCTCGACCGCGTTGGCGTTCCCGGCGCCAGCAGGTTCGATCGGAATGAATGCCTCCGGTGTTGAGCGCTTGAGAGTGATGCCGACCGGTGAAGTGGGCATCGGAACAACATCGCCGACTGAAAAGCTGGAAGTCCGCGGAAACCTTTTGGTAGGGACAGGCACCACACCTTTTGTCGACACAACGGCGACTGCGATCACCGCTTATCCGCAACTGCGAGTCACGACAAACAGCGCGGTCGGAGTGAATGGGTTAAACGCGTTCCCAACGATTGCGGTCGACGCGGGCGTGACGACCTCGGGCGTGTACCGAGGAGCATCGATCTACGCGCTCAGAAACCATCTCCCGGCCATGACGGATTCGGGCACCGTCGCCAACGTCATCGGATCGATGGTGTCTTACGGAAATAACAACGCGAACGCGAGTGCGACTCCGAACACGACGACGGCGGTCGGCGTTCAGATTTATCCCGCGATTAGATCCGGAACAATCGACAACATGTATGACCTCTATCTGACGAGCACCCAGCTCGGTGGTGTTGTGACGGGTTCACACTTTGGCGTTTATCAAGCAGACGCGGCAGTCAAAAACTATTACGCAGGCAATATCGGCATCGGCACGACATCACCAGGAAAAGCGATCGATATTTTAACTGCCGCCAACACGGGCGACGGCTTGCGTATCGTGAACTCGTCGTCGGGCAACGGCGCTCGCGCCAGCGTGATGTTCGTTAACAACACCGGCGGCGCCCAAATGGAAATCGGCTCGACTTCAAGCACGACCGCAACGGGCTTTGGAGCAAACCGAAACTTTATCAACGCGACCGTTAACGGTTTAGACTTAGCTGCTTCGACGGCATCTGGGAATATCCGCTTCATGACTGGCGGCTTCAACGAGCAAATGCGCATCGATAATTTAGGCAACGTCGGCATTGGTACAACGTCACCTTCGTACAAGCTCGATGTTGCGGGCGATCTCAGGATTACCGGCACTCCGTACCGTAACGGTGGAGACATCGCTTGGACCGTGCCTTCTGATGCGCGACTCAAAGACGTTACAGATACGTACCGCCGAGGACTGACGGAGATCAACGCTTTGAACACGATCAAGTTCCATTACAAGCCGGGTAACGCCAAAGGAATTTCGAGCGAAAAAGAATATGTTGGGGTTCTCGCGCAGAACGTGCAATCGCAGATTCCAGAAGCGGTGAAGGAAGACCAAGACGGATTCTTGTCTCTGAATTCGAGCCCCATCTTTTGGGCACTCATCAACGCGGTCAAAGAGCTCTCGCAAAAGCTGAATTCGAAGGCCGATAGGGGCGAAGTCGAAGCCCTTCGTCGGGAGAATGCCCAGCTAAAAGCTAATGCGGCCGAGCAAGCGCGCTTGATCCAGGATCTGAAAACGTGGACGTGCGCACGAGACCCTGCCGCGGCCCTTTGCCATTGAACTGAATTCCGCAGAGTTGTGTTTTGTTTTCTGATCCTTCAGAGTGATCAGAAGCCCGATGGATATCTATTACTCCGACCATTACACTCTCGATCTGCCTGAAAAGAGCCGCTTCCCGATGCAAAAGTACCGGATGCTGCGCGACTATCTCGTTCGCGAGGGGATCATCAGCGAGAGTGAGCTCAGAGCGAGCCCGCTTGCGAGCATCGAGTTGCTGAAGCTTGCGCACACCGATGAGTACATCGAGGGAATGCGCACCGGAACAGTTAGCATCGACATCATCAAACGCATCGGTTTTCCGTGGAGCGTGAATCTCTACCAGCGAAGCTGCGCGACGGTGGGCGGTGCACTGGCAGCAGCACAGTCAGCTCTAAAAAATGGGATCGCAGGAAATCTCGCGGGAGGAACACATCACGCTCACGCCGATCGCGGCGAGGGTTACTGCGTTTTCAACGATATCGCTGTCGCCTCGAGGTACCTGAAGCTCAACTCTCAAGCATCACGAATCGCGATCATCGATCTCGATGTCCACCAAGGAAACGGCAACTCGAGCATTCTCCGGGATGACGACGGCATTTTTGTTTTTAGCATGCACGGCGAGAAAAACTATCCGTTCAAGAAAGTCGCGTCTCATCTCGATATCGCACTGCCAGACGGCGCTTCAGACGAGATGTTTTTGGAAAATCTCGAGGTCGGCATGCGAGAGATAGCGAACTTCGCGCCTGATTTCATTTTCTACCAAATGGGCGTTGATCCATTGAAAGAAGACAGACTCGGAAAAATGAACCTCAGCTTGGAAGGGCTCATGCGGCGAGATGAGATCGTTCTCGAGTTCGCCAAACAAAACCGAATCCCGGTCTCGCTCGCCTTGGGCGGCGGGTATGCGAAGCCCATCGAGCTTAGTGTCGAGGCCTACGCGAATACCTACCGAGTCGCAAAACGTCTTTTCCGACTTTAGAGTCGGTTTAATTGGGTTTGGCGGCTGCTGAGCGACAATGTTTTCATTTCGTGCAACTCCCACTCGATTTAAGTGCGCGAAATGAGTTAACAAGATGAATCTCGGCAGAGGGAGCACTCCATGCAATTCGTAAAAGCTGAAAGCGCAAAGCTGATTAAAGCGAACTTTCAAGAACTCCAAGATATGAACTCTGAATTAGGCGGTGTTCACATCGCGCGCTTGAACGGAACCGTCGCCGTCATCGGGATCGAAGATGCGGTAACGAAGGTGATTTTCCAGACGAGCTTTATCAGCAATGTCGAGGATCAACTTCTCGATGCGCAAATCGTTGTTCAAGATCTGCTCGAAGAAGAAGGAATCGAAGCTCTCTCGGAGTTTGATCTCAACCTTGCTCTTACCGAAAACTAATCAGCCTAAACCGCGGCAGTTCATAAAAAATTGAGTCGCGACGGTTCCGTCACGAATCTGAGCCACATTTGCAGATTCAGCCACTCGTCTTCGCAGGTGTAGCTGGGACATCCGAGCACGACTAGCTTGTCTGCTATGTGGATCGTTCGCCTGGCGCTTCGAAATCCTTATACCGTCGGGGTGGTCGCTGCCTTCATCTTCTTGATGGGTGGCCTCGCGGTCTATTCGATGAAAGTCGACGTTCTTCCGGAGATCGATATTCCGGCCGTGAACATCGTTTACCAATACAACGGATTAACCGCCGAGGAGATGGAGAACCGGGTCATCTTCATTGCCGAGCGTTCGTTTACGACGAGTGTGAATGGCATCACGAAGATGGTCTCAAAGTCGCTTCCCGGAGTCGGCCTCATCCAAGTTTACTTCGAATCGGGAACGGATGTTGGGGGAGCGATCGCCCAGATTTCGGCGGCAGCTTCGGCTTCGGTCGGGATCATGCCTCCCGGAATTCGTCCTCCGGTCATCGTAAACTTCAACGCCTCTAACATCCCGGTTGCACAGCTTACGATTTCTGGTGAGGGCATCCCAGAAGAGAAGCTTTTCGATTACGCCCAAAACTTCGTTCGCTTGAAACTCTACACGATCCCGGGACTTTCGACGCCGGCGCCTTACGGAGGCCGCGCGCGGCAAGTGGCGATCGACGTGCAGCAAGAATTGATGGCTTCGAAGGGTGTCTCGGCCCAAGACATCGTGGCCGCTTTAAGCGCGTCGAACATCGTCATCCCGGCCGGGAGCGCGCGACTCGGAGACATTGAATACAACGTCATCTTAAACTCGAGCCCATCGAAAATCGAAGAGTTCGCCAAAATTCCGATCAAGACGATCGGGCAACAGACAGTCACCATCGGACAAGTAGCTCACGTTTATGACGGGTTTTCTGATCCGAATACACTCGTGAAGATCAACGGCACCAAAGCGACGTTTCTGAATATCATCAAAAAGGCGTCCGCTTCGACATTGGATGTCATCTCGGAGTTACGCGAAGCACTTCCCGAAATCGAGAAGACGGCGCCGAAAGGGATGAAAATTCAGGTCGACTTCGACCAATCAAAATTCGTTCGGGCCGCCGTCTCCAGCGTTTTGCATGAAGCGATGATCGCGGCGTTTCTGGTTTCGTGCATGATCCTTTTCTTCTTGGGAAGCTGGAGATCGGTTTTCATCGTTTGTACCTCAATTCCGCTCGCGATTTTGACTTCGATCGCGTTTTTGAAGCTGACGGGTCAGACTTTGAACATCATGACTCTCGGAGGACTTTCGCTCGCAATCGGCATGCTCGTCGACGATGCGACCGTTGAGGTCGAAAACATTCACCGAAATCTCGGCAAAAACTCATCTCTCGTTCTCGCGATCTTACACGGAGCAAAGCAAGTCGCCTTGCCGGCGATCATGGCGACGTTGGCCATCTGTATCGTGTTCTCGCCCATCGTTCTGCTAACAGGCCCCGCCCTCTTTCTCTTTACGCCGATGGCTTTGGCAGTCGTATTCGCGATGCTGGCTTCCTATGTTTTGTCACGAACGCTAGTTCCCGTTCTGGCGCGAATGCTTCTTACGCACGAACACAACGCCGAGCAGGGCGATAACGCGCAAAAAAAAGCGGAGAAAGCCGGTTGGTTCACATCGAAGGTCGATCAATTTAATAAGTGGCGCGACGAGAAGTTTGATCGCCTTCGAGATCGTTATGAAGCGGTGTTGTCAGTTCTCATCCATCAGCGGCGAACGTATCTTGCCGCCTTCTCGGTTGTCGTGTTGATAAGCCTCCTTCTTCCCGTCTTCGTGATCGGACAAGATTTCTTCCCGAGAACCGATCCCGGTATGCTCAAGAT
>CAJYIL010000736.1 GCA_913774795.1 Pseudobdellovibrionaceae bacterium | reverse complement strand
GATCGGCACGACTCATTTAGGCGGTAGCTGCCGCTTTGAACCGAGTTGTTCCGAGTACGCTCTCGAGGCCGCAAAACTTCATCCTCCACACCGAGCCGCCCGTTTGATTGCCTCGCGCATTGCACGTTGCCGACCAGGTGGTGGTTTCGGATACGATCCTGTTCCCGTTATCCAGCTCAAGGAGATTCAATGAGCCAGAATGAGAAACCTTCGTTTTTAGATCGCGGCACCATTCTCGCGTTCATCGTGATCATCGCCTTCTGGTTTGGCTGGACAAAGTGGATGGAGAAAAACTATCCGCACACGCCAGCAACCGCCGAGCAAGCGGCTCCGGTCGTCAATAATCCAGACGGAAAAGCGGTCGCGAAAACCGATCCCGCTGCACCGACAGCTGCGAAAGATGCAGCCGTCGTCGGTAACGTCGCTCCGGCGACCGAAACCCTCACTCATTACGCTCAAGGCTCATGGGAGCTCGATATCTCGTCGGTGGGAATGGGTCTTAAAAACATTCAGTTGAAAGACTACACATCACGCGACGGAAAAACGATTCAGCTCGCGGGAGATGAGAAAGATCCTTCGTTTGCAACTCGTGTCGCTCCTTACACCGACGCTCTGAACTTCGCGATCGAGAAAAAGTCGGACGACACCTACGTCGGCACAGCTCAAGCCGCGGGCGCGACGATCACCAAGACAATGAAGTTCAACCCGGCGACTTACTCGATCGAAACATCGGTCGTCGTCACGGGCGCAACTCCGGCATTGAAGGGAATCGCGACTCGTCTTTCGGATTTGATGACCGAGCCACCGAAGAAACAGTCGTTCTTCGACCCGACTCCTGATTTCCATGCGTGGTACATTCTCCACGAAGGCTCGAACCGCCGCGAGACGGTTCACCGCGATAGCGACAACAACTACGATCAAGCGAACGCGTCGGTCGCGTCGCTTTCGGTTCACTACTTCACACAAGCAATCGCCGATAAGTCTTCGATTCGCCCGAAGTTCATTTCGAAAATCCCATCGGGCGCAAACGTTGCGACAGGCGAATTGATTTACGAGCCGGCGACGATGCCGGATTCTTTGAAGATCGATTACACCGCGTATGCCGGTCCGAAATCTTATTCGACACTCGTTGCGGTCGATCCAGGTTTCGCGGGCGTCGTCGATTACGGCATGTTCTCGGTGATCGCGCGTCCGATCTTGTGGCTCTTGAAATTCCTCCACCAGTACATCGCGAACTGGGGCCTTGCGATCATCGTTCTCACGATCATCGTTCGTTTGATCGTTCTTCCGTTCAACGTTTACTCGTACAAATCGATGAAGGTGATGCAGAAGCTGCAACCTCAGATGAATGCGATTCGTGAGCGTTACAAGGATAAGTCGAACGAAGAAAAGCTTCAGATGAACTCCGAGATCATGAAGCTCATGAAAGAGCACAAGGCGAATCCACTCGGTGGCTGTTTACCGATGCTCCTTCAACTCCCGGTCTTTATCGCTCTCTACGCGGTTCTCGGTCAGTCGATTGAGCTTTACCAAGCACCTTTCGGTCTTTGGATCCACGATCTCTCGATTCGTGATCCATGGTTCGTCACTCCGGTTTTGATGGGCATCACAATGTTCATCCAGCAGAAGATCACGCCATCCACCATGGATCCGCAGCAAGCGAAGATCATGATGTGGATGCCGGTCATCTTCGCGGTTTTCATGGTTTCCTTGCCAGCGGGCCTCACACTTTACATCTTCGTGAGCACGCTCTTCGGCATCATCCAACAACTCGTGTTCATGCGGGATCGCAAGCCTGCAGGTAACGTACAAGCGGCGAAAGCATAAGGGGCTCAAAGACATGTCAGGATTCTTCAGCAAAATTTTCGGTGGCGGTAAAAAAGAGGGTGGCTCGCAGGCAGCCGCAGACGGCACGGTCGCGCTCGTCGAGAGAACCCTACAAGGTTTGATCGAGAAGGCGTCTCTCGATCTTCAGTTCACCGTTTCGTCGGACACATCGGGCGAAACTGAAGAGATTAACGTTGAAGTCTCAGGCGCCGACGAAGATTTGCTCACAGAAAAAGAGGGTGCTCTTCTTGATGCCTTCCAACTCTTCTTCAAACGTGCTCTTCAGCACCAGCTCCCCGATGCCCGCGTGAACATTTCGTTCGACTGCAATGGCTACCGCGATGAATCTTCGAAAGCTCTCATCGACCTTGCCGATAAGTTGAAAGAAAAAGCACTCGATTCGGGCCGTTCGGTTTACTTGCGCGCACTTCCGCCAAAAGATCGCAAAATCGTCCACCAACACCTCGCGACCGACGAACGCGTTCGCTCGCGCTCGGTCGGCGACGGTCTCTACAAGAAGATCAAAATCTACCCGGTGAAAGAGCAATCGGCGCAAGGCGGCCGCGATTCGGATGAAGTCGATACTGAGAGCCCAGAAGAAACATTCGGTAACCGCTAAGGACAAAGGCTCTAGCGAAAAACAAAAAGGCCGGCGGGGTGACCGCTGGCCTTTTCATTTTTGGATAGGCTGGATAGCCGCTCCGAGTGCGGCTTTTATGGTTAGTCGTAACGATCTGCTAGGGCGCCGGTCTTCGAGGCTTTGCAAACAACCGAGGTTGAATCGTTCCCGTTAGGTCCATCTTCCGGGAGGCCAGGGAAGAATTCGGCCAAGTCATCGTACTCGAGCTTTCCGTGGATGCGGTCGAGCGTTCCGGCCTTCAGTGAAGCGAGTTCCGATTTCGGAAATGTCAGGGCATACCAGCCTTCGCATTCATCTGAAAAAGAGAGGGTCACTTGACCGAGCTCCTCGCTCATTTCCAGAAAGCCCATCCGAAACGAGGACTCAGGCTCTCCGCTCGTGATCTTCGTGACCTTGATCTTACGAACCGACGGCACTTTTGCGGCGCCCGCATAGCAGGTGAGATTCTCGGGAAGTTCGGAGGGGTTTGCAATCGTTCTAGCTCCCGGGTGAAAAAGCGCCTGGCTCGAACTTATGCCCGAGCGCCCGCGACGGCTTCGGCAAAAGCCCTGTAACCCTGCCATTTCGCAGGCGTTTCGTTGACTGGCGAAGGCGAAGGGAGCACACCCTTCAGACCCATGTCTTTTTCGATCGGTGACCACGAAACAATCTGCGCTTTGTCGACTCCTCAAGGAGTGGGCGGAATCGCTGTTATCCGCGTCAGTGGCCCGAGAGCGGGTGCGATCACTCGAACGCTGTGTCCGTTCTTGCCGGAGTCGCCAGAGTCTCATCGCATTTATTACGGCATTCTCCGTGCGAAATCGGCCTCGGCAAACACCGCAAATATCGATCAAAAACCCCCCTTCCACGATGCAAATTCGAAAGCTTTTGCGGGGGCTTCAGCATCTTCGAGTGACATCGATGAGGTCCTCGTTTCGTTTTTCAAAGAAGGTCGCTCATTCACCGGCGAAGAGACCTGCGAAATCTCGTGTCACGGAGGAACGATTCTCCAGACGAGCATTCTCCAGGAACTCGTCGCGGCCGGATGCCGAATGGCTAGACCCGGAGAGTTCACGTACCGCGCATTCATGTCGGGTCGAATCGATCTCGTTCAGGCCGAATCGATTTTGGGACTGATCGAATCCCAATCGAAGCAATCCGCGCGAGTGGCGCTCAGACAACTTCAAGGTCACCTCTCGCAAGATTTCGCACGCGTCGAAGACGACCTGCTCTGGATTCTGGCGCAGCTCGAAGCCAACATCGATTTCTCGACCGAGAATCTCGAAGTCGTCTCGAGCGACGAACTCAAGCATCGGTCACGCGAGCTGTTGAGCTACCTCGAAAAACTCATGGGCACGTACCGCCAAGGCCGACTTTTAAGAGAAGGTCTGCAGATCGCGCTCGTCGGAAAACCGAACGCCGGAAAATCCTCGCTCCTTAACGCGCTCGTAAAAGAAGAGCGCGCAATCGTGACCGCCGAAGAAGGAACGACGCGCGATCTCGTCGAGGGCCGACTCACTTTCGCGGGAATTCCGGTGACGTTTGTCGATACAGCGGGTCTTCGGGAGACCGCTAACGAAGCAGAACGAATCGGGATTGAGCGATCTCGCAAGGCCATGACTGACTCCGATCTTGTTTTCGTGATCGTCGATCTTTCGAACTCTCAGTGGCGTCAGCAGTTCGAGGAATTCAGCGCGAACGACACGGCGCAGACGTTTTATCTGTTCAACAAAGCTGATCTCATCAGACCTGAAGATCGTCAGTCATCGACCGAATCCGCCCAAAAAGCTGGAGTCGTGGATCGTACCTACTGGGTTTCGGCGAAGACTCGCGCGGGACTTTCGGATATCGAGCAGCGGGTCGATGACCTTGTGAAGATCACGAGCGGAGAAACGTCGAACGTGGTCACGCAAGCTCGTCACCTTGAGCAACTTCAAAAAATTCATACGTGTCTCGAAGAGGCCGTTGGGTTGATCAACACGGATGCGAGTCCGGAGTTCATCGCCTTCGAACTTCAAGAAGCGATTCGCGCGATTCACGAGCTTTTGGGCAAAGAATTCCACGAGCAAGTGATCGACCGCATTTTTAAAGAATTCTGTCTGGGGAAATAGTCGATGTTTGACGTGATTGTGGTCGGAGCCGGCCACGCCGGTATCGAAGCTTGTCTCGCGAGCGCCCGTCTGGGTCTTCGCACTCTCATGCTGACTTCGAACATCAAGCGAATCGGATACATGTCGTGCAACCCGTCGATCGGCGGTCTTGCCAAAGGTCACATGGTTCGTGAGATCGACGTGCTCGGCGGCGAGATGGGGCTTGCGGCAGACGAGACTTGCATCCAATTCAAGCGACTCAACTCCAAGAAAGGTCCTGCGGTTCGCGGATCACGTTCGCAGAACGATAAAGATCTCTACTCCGACTACATGACCGCTCGTTTGACCGAGCAGTCTGGCCTGACCGTTCGCGAAGGCGAAGTGAAGTCGCTCGTGATTGAGCGAAACGAATGCCACGGCGTCATTCTCGCCGATGGATCGCGTGTCGATGCGAAGGCGGTCATCATCACGACCGGAACATTCATGAACGGTGTCATGCACATCGGTCTCGAACAATCGCCGGGTGGTCGAGTCGGGGATCAAGCCACCGTCGGGATCAGTGATCAGCTCCGCGCTTTCGGATTTGTTGTTCGCCGGTTGAAAACCGGAACACCGCCGCGTCTTGAGGCTTCGTCGATCGATTTTTCGAAGACGATCCCGCAAGCGGGCGACGAGGACTTTTACCCATTCTCAGTCCGTTCGGCTGGTGATTTGAAACTTCCGCAAGTGACTTGCTGGCTTTCGCACACCAACGAAAAGACCCACGACATTATCCGCGGAAACCTTTCTCACTCGCCAATGTTCGCCGGACACATCGAAGGAAGTGGCCCGCGCTATTGTCCGTCGATCGAAGACAAGGTCACCCGTTTCGCCGATAAAATTTCGCACCAAACTTTTCTTGAGCCCGAAGGACTGTCGACGAGTTCAATTTATCTCCAAGGAATTTCAACAAGTTTGCCCGCTGAAACGCAGCTCTTGTTCTTAAAAACAATCCCGGGCCTTGAAAACGTCAAGATGCTTAGAGCCGGTTATGCCGTCGAGTACGACTACATTGAGCCGACTCAGATTCAGCACACGCTCGAAACTCGCTCGATTGGTCGGCTCTATCTCGCCGGTCAAATCAATGGAACAAGCGGCTACGAGGAGGCAGCCGCTCAAGGTTTCATTGCCGGCGTCAACGCGGCCTTAAAAGTTCTCGGTCGTGAGCCTTTTGTTCTGACTCGCGATCAAGCCTACACGGGCGTTCTCATCGATGACCTCGTTACGAAGGGCACGAAAGAGCCCTACCGCATGTTCACGTCGCGCGCGGAACACCGTCTTGTTTTGAGAGAAGACAATACGATTCGTAGGTTGGCTGCTCTTTCAAAACAGCTTGGTGTGATGGGCGGAGAGGGTTCGGAGCGGATCGATCGTATTCTTGCGGCCCAAGATCAGCTCTTGGCCGAACTTCGATCCCTGACGCTCGTCCCGAATGCAGACACGCAAAGCAAGCTTGCCGCGATGAACACAGCGGGACTCTTAAAGCCTACGACGGGAGAGGAGCTCCTCCGCCGTCCCGAAATCGAAATGCAGAACATGCGTGCATTTGGGATCAACGGTTTGTCCGAATCAGAAATGAACGATCGGGCGGTCGTTGAGGCTGTCGAGATTGAAGTGAAGTATGCTGGATACATTAGTCGCCAGGGCGAGATCATCGAACAGACACGTAAGCTCGAAGAACTTAAGCTGCCTAAAGATTTGGTGTACTCTCATGTTCGCGGACTCTCTGCTGAAGAGATTGAGAAACTCGGGCGTGTTCGCCCGACGACACTCGGTCAAGCTCAGCGGATTAGTGGGGTCAACCCGTCTGCGATTCAAGCGCTGCTCGTTCACATGAAGGGTCGCCGAAAGATTAAGGAGATGACTCTTGAGCAAGGACAATCCAACTAAGCCGCCAGAGTCGCCTGCACTTTACGTTTTCGAACCTGAAAAATCCCGGGGTCGTTTTCGCGAGTGGTTCCCTCAGCTGCCTGATGCAGCTGTCGGGAATCTTGTGACGTATCTCTCGGAACTCAACAAATTCAATAAAGCCGTGAATCTCGTTTCACCTCAGACGCTACCAGTGGCTGACGCGGTGCATCTTGCGGACGCGGTCTTTGCGTTGAATCTCATACGCCCCGAGATCCAGAGGGGTTCACCGACCTATGATTTGGGCTCGGGTAACGGAATTCCGGGTTTAGCGATGGCCTTAGTAGAGCCATCGTTACAGTTCATTTCTGTTGATCGGGATGAGAGAAAGCTTGAGTTCTGCAAGCACGTTGCTGCTGCCTGCGGTGCCAAGAATTACTCTGTTTTAAAAGCAGAGGTAGAATCGCTTCCAAAGCACACGGTTGTGAATGCCGTGGCCCGCGGTTTCGCTCCTCTTCCTAAAGCACTCCTCATGACCCGTAGTATTGTCGCCAAGGGGGGTCGCTTCTTCCATTTGAAGGGCGATCAGTTTGCAGCAGAGCTGGCGCAGGTCCCATCGCAGCTCTTTACATATTGGCAGCCTCGACTTCTCGGAGAATACCGTTTGCCCGAGCGCGGAGCTGTTATGTCGGTGGTTTCGACGGATAAAGTCGCCGAGTGATGTTCCACGTGGAACAATTCGGCTGACTGAATTCTAAATGTTCCACGTGGAACATTTAGTGATGGCCGCCGCCGCCGTCTTCTTTCTTTTCTTCTTTTTTCTTGGCTTTGCTCTCAACAGCTTTGTTGTGACTCGTATCGACTGGAACTGACTTACTCCAGTCACGAGATGCCTGCTTGAGCTTCTTCGTCTGCTTGTATTCGTCGAACTCACCCGCAGGCGGCCAAGGCTGATCGGCTTTAAAAGCTTTGAGATAAGACTCTTTATCGTAAATGCGCCGTTGTTCCGCCCGAATCTCGAAATACTGAGCCTCTTGCTCAATCATCAAGAGTCCGCGCTCGAGATTCGCAAGCTCATGCGCTGTTCTCTTCGCTTCGGGATCTCGCGGCCCGTACTTTTCGACTTTCACGCGCATCTCTTCGATCTTTTTCTTCTGCGCTTCAGCTTTTCCGCGAATACCTGCGGCTTGTGCGGTGAGATCTGCGTAGATCGGATCGAGAGACTCAGGATGTTCAATTGGTTGCTTCGTACATGCGCAGAATAGGCACGCAAAACATGCCGCGCCTATCCAAGATAACCACTTAAATTCGGTTTTTCTTTGTTCCACGTGGAACAATCGGCATTTTCACTTGAAAAAGATATCCATCGAAGGTCTTAATCAAGAAGTATCCAAAAGGAGTGATCATGGCGAGAGTCATTTGCATAGCCAATCAAAAGGGTGGAGTCGGTAAAACGACAACATCGGTTAACCTCTCCGCTTCGCTCGCAGCCAAAGGAAGACGAGTTCTCCTCCTTGATCTTGATCCTCAAGGCAATGCTTCGTCAGGTTTAGGCCTGAAGAAGTATGAATACCAAGACGCGAATATCTATCACGTACTCATCGGCGAAAGATCACTCACCGAGGTTATCCGCACGACAACGAATCCTCTTCTCCAGGTCGCCCCCGCAAACCCTGACCTCGTCGGCGCCGAAATCGAACTCGTTGACACGCCGAAGCGTGAATTCCGTTTGAAAGACGCGCTGCAGCCACTTCTTCCGCAGTATGACTATGTCTTGATCGATTGTCCGCCGTCGCTCGGACTCCTCACGTTGAACGCTCTCGCAGCTGCGAACACCTTCGTCGTTCCACTGCAATGCGAGTACTACGCTCTCGAAGGTCTTTCGCAGCTTCTAAACACAGCAGGTTTAGTTAAGAAATCGATCAATCCTGAGCTCCGGATCGAGGGCATCGTTCTGACGATGTTCGATACGCGCAACAACCTCTCACACCAAGTTGTGCAAGAGATCCAAACTCACTTCGGTGACAAGGTCTTTAAAGCAGTCATTCCACGGAACGTTCGTCTCTCAGAAGCGCCTTCGCACGGACAAGCAATCATCGACTACGACCAGAAGTCGATCGGCGCGACGAAGTACATGGATCTCGCAAATGAACTCGATGAGAAAGTCTATGGACAGGTCTCTCCTCGTGCAGCCGGCGCATCGGCGCCTGAACTGAACGATCGTGCAGGAGAAGCAAGTGTCTAATAGCCCTTCGCAAAACCAAAACAAACAGAAACCAACTCGTCTCGGTCGGGGTCTCGGATCGCTTCTTGGAGGAGCGTCAGACTTCGATGAGACGCCGGCGCACCCAGCTCCTTCTGCATCATCCACACTCGCTTCGCCTGCGCAACCGGCCGCGCCCGCGAAGTCATCCGCTCAAGGTGTGAATGCATTTGTTGGAGGAGCTGGTGCGACGGCAAAATCGCCGTCCCCTGCTACAAACCCATCGGCAGCGGCGCCCGCGGGTGCAGTGTCTGCAGGAGGCGCGACGATCGCGATTCCGGTCTATCCCGCTCCTCAGCCAATCGCTGAAGAAGCGCAGATCTGGACGCTCCCGATCGATCGCCTCACTCCGAACACGCAGCAACCTCGTCAGATCTTCTCGCAAGAAGCTCTCAAAGATTTGGCCGCCTCTATTAAAGAGAAAGGCATTCTCCAGCCGATCGTCGCGCGCCGCTTAGGTGAACGACAGTTCGAGATCATCGCGGGTGAGCGTCG
>CAJYIL010000735.1 GCA_913774795.1 Pseudobdellovibrionaceae bacterium | reverse complement strand
ATCGAGCGTGAGACGTCGCACACGAAGTCGAAAGAACACGATCACCAACCTTCGTGTTCGAGAATCAGAATACGCTTATGCGAAGTCCTCGCGTCTCGAAAAGCCCGTCAAACAAAAAATGAAATTTCTCCGAAGAATCTTTGCCCGATCCGCCTGGATGGCGGATCGGAACCCACCTCTCATGGACGGACATAGAATCGCACCCGCACTCACTCGAGGCCGTAAGAACGCAGGCCCTTCGCACCACCAAGAAATCGAAGCCGCGAGAACATACCCCCTTCGCTTTACCACGCACTCGAGACCACAAGAGAGTGCAGTCGCGCCCGCGCAGTCGAAGTTTTAACATCAGACGAGCCTAGGCTCGAAGGGATCGAATCACCTCCGCTGCGGAGGCGACATTGCTAAAAAAGGGTGGTCACTCGAGAAGAAAATGGTGTCCGCAAAAAACATCGAACAGCAAAGGCCAACCCTGCGAACGACCCCGTAACTACAGCACTCGATCCTACGTCCACCCATGAGAACGCGGGTTCCGAAATGCCATCCGGGCATTTCGGGTGAAAAACTAGGGACAGATTAAAAATTGGGGAAAGGAAAGGCGGACCTCCCCAGCGGAGGCCCTCAAATCTTCACAGGCGAAGACTCTTCGGCTTCTTCGTCGAAGCGCGCCCAGTAGGAGAAGTCGACATCGCCAAGGCTGAGGATAGTGTCCATGCACATCTCGGCGGTGCGAACCATGTCGTGTAGCGTGTGGACGCGGTCGTCAGAAAGCTCGATCTCGCCTTTGGCTTTGTGATCTTTCAAAAGTTTGGTGGCGGCGGAGATGCGACTCAAAAGACGGCGCTCACGCATTCTTAAAACGCCCGTGACGACCGATGTGACGTGAGGGTTCGCGATATACGTGACCGTGCCGCGCGCACTTTTGCCGGCGACTTGAATCACGTCGTACTCCATCAGGTCGCTGATCGACATGCTCACGAGCGCTTTAGAAATTTGCAGACGCTCGATAAGGTCGCCCGCATCGAGAGGCTCGTTCGACAAAAAGACGTGAGCCCAGATTCGGCCGTGAACGTTTTTGAAGCCCCAATACTCGATGAATTCGCCAATCTGCGAAACGACGTCGTCGAGTTCGGGCTGTACTTTCACCACGGGTTTATCTGCCATGCGAGTTAGACTAGGGGGCTTTGGAATGCGCGTCAAACTTCGATCACGGATGTGTCAGCTATTGCAAAAAGCCGACGATCGGGAGCCCGGCCGCTCACGCTATAACCACCGGTGAATGCGCTAAAAGCGGGAAGCAGCGCTGTTGATTTAAAAATCACGAAACAGGGCAGGCGGAGGCGGTCTCCGCCTCCGGTCAGAGTGACGACGGGATGGACGTGGCCCATCCAGACAAACTCATTCACATCGTGGCGAGGCTCATCGTGAGTAAATAAAAATGGATTATCCTGGACGTGCGTGCCCAAGTCTTCGATGCCCCACTCGACCGGAAACCGAAACGCCCGATCGTGGTTACCGCGAATCATTTGAAAATTGAGCCGTGGATGGTCGGCTCGCCACTGCTGAACGCGGTTTCGAACGCCGTCGGTCACACCGAAGGGCGAGTGAATTAGATCTCCGAGGACTAACAGATTTTCGGCACCCGTCGAATGAATCGCGCGTGAAAGCTTTGCGAGATCATCGTCGATCACGCTCGACGGGATGGCGAGACCGTGCGACTGAAACACTTCGGATTTCCCCAGTGCAAATCCGACGCAAGGAGTGTATTTGTACTTCGGCGGTAGGCGCAGCGCTCGGGAAGAAGATCGAATGTTTCTCCGCGGATCTGCACCGAGGCCACGCGCCGGTCGCGGTCTAGATCTTGGTCCATTGGGCTTTCATCCTTTCAATTCGATCGGTGAGCGATTCGGTCGAGAGGCGTGAGCCCCAACGTTCAACAAGAAGTGGAAATCCAAGAGGTGTCGGGCGTTGTACACGATTGATAATGCGTTTGGCTTCAGCGAGCCAGATCAAAGTTTCTTTAAGGCGATCTCCGTCGACAAGCTCGGCGAGCGCTTGACGCTCAGCCTGCAAGATCAACGGGTGATTTGGTTCGTATCTTCTCAAGACATCGTAGAGAAGACCCGCACTCGCTTGAAGCTGGCGGGCGTTCTTTCGCGCCGACGGATGGCCCGGATGAACGAGGCCGGCCACGCGCGCGATGTCGCGAAATTTTTGACGAGCCATTTGCGTGAGATTCAGCGCTTCTTTCAAATCGGCTTCGACGTTCTCGGTCGACAAAAGATCGCGGTCGAGCGAGGGCATGAAGTGAAACTCTTCTGCGCTCAAGAGTTCGATACCGTAATCGTTTGTCGTGATCGAGAACGTGGCCCTCGTTCGTTTGGCCAGTCGAAGTGCGAGCACCGCGCCGAGAGCCTCGTGAAGCGCTCGGCCTTCAAACGGATAAATGAACATGTGATCGCCGTCTCGCGTGCGCGCGAGTTCAACAAGGACTTCATCTTGGTGAGGGAGAGTGCTCAAGCGACGCTGCGCCTTTAATATCGGCTCAATGACGTGACCTTCGGGATCGCGATCTTCTTCGCCCTCAGCATAGCGAGAAAGAGTCGCCTTCACCGCTTTGCTGAGAGGTGCTGAGTAGGGAAGACGGCCTCCGGCCCAACTTGGCGAAACCGTGGCCGCGCCGTTTGCGAGAGTGACAATCGCGTTTAGGTTTTCCATCCGGCGGAATTTGAGAACGCGACCACCGAAGAGAAACTTATCGCCGGGTTTGAGTTTGCTGACGAATGCTTCATCGACGGTGCCGAGGTCGCGGCCGCGCTGAAATTTCAGGGTGACGGTGGCATCTGACTGGATGGTGCCGATGTTCATTCGGTGCGTTCGTGCGATGCGACCGTCGGTCACTTTAAAAAGTCCGTCTTCAAAAGCGACTCGGCGGAAGTTCTCGTAGGCTTGAAGAGATTGTCCGCCTTGGGTGATGAAGAGCAGTGACCAATCGAGATCGCGGTCGGTTAAATTCTTAAAGGCATCCGCGGATCTCACTTCGCGCGCAATCTCCTCTCGGGTGAAACCGCCGCCGAGTGCGCGCGTGACGAGGTGCTGAACGAGGACATCAAGCGGTTCATCGATCGGTCGGCGCGCCTCGACGATCGATTGGCCGATCGCGCGGCGAACGGCCGCGATCTCGATGAGCTCCAGCGCATGCGTCGGAACAAACAAAATCTTGGCCGCGGCTCCCGGGCGGTGAG
>CAJYIL010000734.1 GCA_913774795.1 Pseudobdellovibrionaceae bacterium | reverse complement strand
TTCCGATCTTCAAAAAGAACGTCAACGCTTACGAGCGCTCGACGCTTTCGAAAGAAGGCATGGCGCTCGTGCAGAATCCGAAAGAACTCGCTCTTCAGAACCACATGATCAACGCACGTGAAGGCTCCTCAGGTGGAGTCGGCGGTGCCGGGGGCGGATGTGGCTGTAACTAAGAAGATCGCGACGCTCTCGCTCCTTGCATTCATGATTCTGGGTTACCAGAACTGCGCGGTCGATCTCTCGGCTTCGACACCGGGCGCGGCCAGCACATCGTGCAATCCCGATTCAACGACGTTGACGGAATTTCAGGTCGTCGAGAGCACGATCCTTCAAGAGACCGGTACGATCTCGGGAACGAGCAAAGTCGGTTGCGCATCTTGCCACGCGGCCAGCGCATCGAACGCGGGTAAAGCCGTCTACCTGATCCTCGGAACTGCCGGGTCTAACGACACCGCAACGTCGATCAAGAACTTCTGCACGATGGACCTCAAGGGCGCCACTCGCATGTCACACCCTCAAGACAGCTCGCACAGTGGCGGCCAGTACTCGAACAGCGATATCCCCGCCTACTACAACTTCATCAACACTCGCCTCTAGATCGATTGTGCGCTCCGCACATCCGTCGCAAGTTTGCGGCGGTGTTTGCACCGCCACGCACGTACGGTTCGATGTGATCGAGCTGCAGGAAGCACTTTGATTCACACCGTTTTCCGTTCTCGCTGATAAACGTGCAGCCAAGATCATCGCTCCTGACTTGGCAACGCTCACGAACTTTTTTGTAACGTGTTCGCTTCAACTCCGCTGCGGAGGTGAAGATTTGCTTGCTTCGCAGGTCTTCTGAGGTCTCGGGCTTGAGCGATGGGGTTACGTTTGCGGTTGGTGCCTTCGTCACCGTCATCTCGCGCTTCGCTCCGCGAGCTTTCGCGCGCCCCGCTTTTCTTTGTGGGTCGTACTTGTCGAGCCCGAGTTCGGCGAGTCGTTCGAGGAGAGTCTCTGTCGTCATCGATGGATCGACGTGACCGAGAAGATCTTTGAGATGGTTCAGCTTGTTGTTGAGCTCTTTGGAGATTGAGAAGCTAACGCGAAGGCGGTCGTGTGAGATCACGTGTTGAGTTTCGCGTTTTTCTCTTTCGGGATTTCTGCGCGCGAATTCCTCTTCGACTTCACGGCGGGATTTGCCGAGGCAGGTTTCGACGAGTTCAATTTTCGCGTTGAGTGAGTATGGTCTTTCAATCTTTGCTTCTTGGTAGAGAAACGATTGAACATCGGCGGCAACACTTAGGCTGAGTTCGCCTGATTCGATCTTCTCTTCGAACTGCGGCATTTCTTTGACGAGCCTCATCGCATTGATTCGTCTCATCGCGGAACCTGCGCAATAACCGAAGTGCTTCGTGACCATTTCGTAAAAGCTCGGGTAGCCACGCTCGAG
>CAJYIL010000733.1 GCA_913774795.1 Pseudobdellovibrionaceae bacterium | reverse complement strand
CTCGCCGCCGAACTCAACATCGGCCTGACCGTGTTCATGTCGGGCGTTCATTTTCTTCCGGCCACGCTTCTCAAAAAATATTACGACCCGCCAGGCGCGAAGTTTGGTCCCGGAACCTCCGCGATTAAAAAAATCGCCGACGACGACAAAGCAAGTATTCCGAAACGTATGGAACAAGTCGAGCTTGCCGTCGGCGAAGGCGTCGAAGTCGGATCGCATGCTGTCGGTCACTTCGATGCGGGAAAAGGCCCTGGAGGGCTCAACTGGTCAACGACCGACTGGGTCTCTGAGCTCACGCAATTTCAAAACATTTTGCTCAACATCTTCCACTTAAACACCCTGCCTGAGCGCTACCCAGGTGAAGCGCAGACGTGGAAAGAACTGGTCGGCGACAGTCTAAGAGGCTTTCGCGCGCCACTCCTCAGCACGAACGGAACACTCGCACCCGCACTCGAGCAACTCGGCTACCGTTACGACGGTTCCGAAGCGTACCCGATGGAATGGGGCAAGTGGCCGTTTAAGAAAAAAGACGCGAACGTCTGGGAAATCCCGATGGCGCAAATTCCGATTGCCGGTACCGCGAAGACGCAAGTCGCGATGGATTATAACTTCTACGCCTTCGACAGTAAGGCGCAGCCAGATCCCGCGAACTCGGCGTTCTATCAAGAGCGTTGGTTCCAATCGCTCATGAATTACTTCCGTCATAACTACTACGGCAATCGCGCACCGATTCACATCGGCGCTCACTTCGATGATTACAATGGACGCGCCTATTTCACTGGGTTCTTCCGCTTTGCGAGAGCGGTTTGCCGTCGGCCGGAAGTGGTTTGTTTAACGGGGAGCGACCTCATCAAAAAGATGCAGTCGCTTGGTCCTGACCGAATTGCGCAGTTCCAGAAAGGGAATTTCGAGAAACTCGAAGCACCCAAAAATCTCCCGGATATCAAAACGCTCGATCTCAAGATCGCCTGGAAAGCGACGAACGGAAAACTCACTCTCGAGGCGCAAGGTCGGAATGCTCCTGAAGTTCAACGCCACGACCTCCACGTGCACGTCGCGATCAACAACGAAGTCATCGCAACGGCGCTCGGAGACGTTCAGATTCCGATGTCGACCGGGATTCAACAAATCAAAGTCCGCGTCTTTAAGGATGGAACCGAGGTCCTGAGCTCAACCAGAAGAGCCGACATCCGTGCCGGCCAAGTCGTGAACGTCGAAGGTCGCGATCGTGAAGAGCTTTTGAAGAAAGGCGATTTGCCGGGAGCCCATGGCCTCCCGGACGAATCTGGAATTCTCTAACGACGAAGTTTGCGGCGTTTGCGCGTGTCGGGCGCGCCTTTGTGGGGTTTGCGTCCCGACGGGGCCGCGGTCGTGGTCTTGCCCGTGCGCCGCGCGTTTGATTCACTCGTAAATCTTGGTTTACGTCCGAGCTGGTCGGCGCGGCGGCCTTCCGCTTTCTCAACGCGAGCCTGAAAATCTTCGCGCACGCTGCGAGCTTCCGATGA
>CAJYIL010000732.1 GCA_913774795.1 Pseudobdellovibrionaceae bacterium | reverse complement strand
AATGCTCTCAGGGTTTACAGGTAACGGACCGTCATCTTTCAATGTGAAAACTTTCGAGATCGGGGCGGCGACAAAACTTGATGAAGCCGTTTCGCGCGGCGAAGCGCCTCGCGCACTTTTTGTTTACGTGGACGCCATGACATTTTGGGGTGGCTCGCAGTTTATCAACTCCGAGGGCATGGGTCGCTACGAAGACTACATTATCGACGATCTGATTCCGGCCATTCGCAAGAACTTCAACGTATCGCAATCGCAGTGGTGTGTGATGGGCGGGTCGAGTGGAGGCTACGGAGCACTTCATTTGGCCTCAAAGCACCCTTCGCTTTTCGGAACGGCGATCGCGCTCGCTCCCGATAGTTTCTTCGAAGCCAGTTTGATCCCGGAGATTCGAACGGCGCTGCCGGTGTTGAAACGTATCGGGGGAGTGAAAGGGGTGCGCGAGGAACTCCTGAACGGAAAACTCATGAAGCGGAAAGACTGGCACACTCTCTTAAACGCCGTCGCCATGGGGCTTTGTTATGCGCCTCTTCGCGCGGGCGAGCCGGTCTGGCCCGTTGACGTTGAAACCGGTCTTATCAATGAGGATGTCTGGAGACAATGGTGTAAACACGATCCATTGATCTTTCTTAAATCGCGAGATCTGAAATCGGCTTATTATCTGGACGCAGGAGACCGCGATCAGTTCCAACTGCAGTACGGCACACGCCAAATCCGCGATCTCCTCCGTCAGGCGCGCGCCGATGTGACTTACGTCGGATTCGACGGCACGCACTTTGACCTCGGCGAGAGGCGGTTGCCTGCGTGGCAATGGCTCTCAAGTCTGTGGCGACGCTAAAGGTGATCGACTTGTCGCGGTTCGTTCACCGTGACGTGACTCCGTGGTGATGTTTGTGACGTCGAGTTTCGAGACACTTTCTTGGTGAAATTTTTCAGCCTCTTCTTCAGTGTCGCTCTCGCATCATCAGCTCAAGCTCGTTCAAAAGAGCCCGTTGTTTCCATTCCTGAAATCGGTGCTCACACGCCGATCCTCAAAATCGAGAAGAACGAGAATCCTCAAAACCTGATGGTGGTTTACACGAAACTTGATCCGAAAACCTGTGCGTTTGCCGAAGGTCCGGTGCTCGACGAGTACTGGATGATGGACGGATCAAAATACAAGCCTGTTCATCCGCTCATTAAGCAGGGCATTCAGAAACGATTCGAGCTCGACCAAAACGCTTTCAAGTCGAGCCAGAGATTTCTTGTTCGTCTTCGGGACTTCAATGAATTGAAATCCGATTTGGGGTCGGAGCCAACTTTTGAGGTGACCACAGAAAAGGCATCATCAGGATGCGGTGCGCAAGTGACGATGACGCTTGGCCCCTCAGATCACAACCGTAAGATCGAGGTCGATTCTATCTACGCAGATTCGGCCAAGAAGATACTGCCGCCATTTCGTAAGCTGAACTCTCTGACCTTAATTGGTCGCGATGTCGCAACGGGTGAGGCGATTCGACGCACGTACTCGTCGAACTAGCGTGACTAAATCAGCACGCAAAACTGTTTGCCAATTGTTAGCCCCTGCGCGTAATTCACTGTCCACGCTCCGCGTCTTTGAGACACGAGCGCTCATACACTCAGGGGGAATTCAGTGAAGTTAAAAACCATGATGATTTTGTGCGCAGCTGCTCTCGCGGGCTCGGCTTGCGCGAAGACCAACTTGTCAGCGCCAACGGCGCCAGCTGCGCCAGCGACAACTGCTGCCGTTGTTGAAGAAGACAGCGCGCTCGACGAACTCGATCCTTATGCAGCTGATATCGAGGATCAGTTGAAGGCGATGGACCAAGCCTACGAGCAGACAACGGGTGAGTCGGCCTTCATGCCTGAGCTGAACTTCTACGGCACAGGCTGCCGCCGTGAAGCCTGCGCAGTTTACGCTCGCGTTTCGAAATCGGCTCAGCGCCTGGATCTCTACGTAAACGGTGTTCTCCAAGGTCAATTCCCGACATCTACAGGTGTTGCGGGTCGTGGCACTCCAGATTTCGATCAACACCCGAACGGTCGTATCTACGATCGCTATACTTCGACGAAGTTCCCGGGCGGTGACTACAACGGTCTCGGCAACATGCCTTACGCTGTTTTCATCTCGGGCGGTTTTGCAATTCACGGAACAGGACAGGGCAACTGGAAGAAGCTCGGTAAACCGGCTTCGCACGGTTGCATCCGCATCCACCCAGACAACGCTCTCCGCTTTAACCGTTTGGTACGTCAGTACGGCGCATCGAACACATGGATCACGGTTCAGTAATTTCTTTTTGGGTCGGGGTGACGACTTTTGCGCACCCCGATTTTCTCCTAGAGAACTTTCACGTTCGGCTAGGTCCTAAGCAACTCATTGGAGTTCGCTGATCGCGATTTTGGTTCGCTGCTTGCTTTGTGAAGCGGGCATGACAATCGCTCGATTCTTTCTTTCAGTTTTAGTCGCTCTCTCGTTCGCGTCGTCATCTTTCGCGGCTGCGGGCCGATCATTGGCTTCGGTCTCAACGACCGCTCCTCTTTTCGCTCAGGAGATGGAACTCGTCGCGGAGATGGATCGTCAGGCCGACGTCATCTTCAAGAAATTCGTCGACGAAACGGGCTCGCGAGTCGAACTTTCGACGCTGCAGAAGGCAAAGCGCGTGGCGGTCTACCGCCTGAAGCAGATGCACGTGTTGACGGATATCTTGAAAGCGGCCGGGCCTGCTCCGGCGACAACACTGCTCGCAACCGAAGTTTTAACGACATTCGTATTGGCACCTTTGGCAACGGCCTTCGGAAAGCCCGCAGTCGCGGGCGTGATGGTGACGGTTCCTTGGGGTGTGGTCGCAGGTTTTGGGGTCTTCTCATTCCAGGTTGCGAAAGAGCGATTCAAGATCGCGCGCTCTCTCGATCGTGTGACGTTGCGTTCGCTCGACCGCCTTCGCGCTCTGGTGATCGGCTACGACATCAAGCACCGCGTTTCGTCTTCCGTTTATCAGGAGTTGAACTCGCAACTCACGGAGTTTGAAATTCTAAAAAAGGGTCTGAAACTGGAGAATGCGAAGCTGCCGTCGATTCTTGTTTCTGAACTTGAGGGTTTGGTTCGTGATTCGGCCGGCGGGAAAGACTATCTCGACGCGATTTACATGGAGAAGTTGGACGCTTCTTTTTACTCAGCTCTTCTTCTCCGTTTCTTAAATGAAAGCGAAGAGCTCACGTCGAAACTCGTTTCACTCGTTCGTTCGCGCGTACCGGCCGAAAAACCATCGGAAGACCCGTTGGCTCTTCGTCGTCACCTGATGGGAGTCGATGACGTTCAGATGCAGCTCGATCGTTCGATCAAAGAGCTGCAAACGATGAAGGCGGGCTTGAAGAAGCGTTTGAAATCCGGCGACGCGACGAAGTTTGAAGTGACGCGCTTAAAGACCCATGCGGTGAAAGAGATCGCCCGTCTTCGCGAGGTGCGCGCGCGACTTGTTCGCCACGAATACGCGGTGTTGGCGAAGGCCGAGTTGCAGAGGGTGTCGGGCCCTGTTGCCGGTTTGAAGGTCGATGCGGCAAACGCAGAAGATCTCGTGAAGATCGCGCTCGACGCGCACGTGAAGCCCTCGAAAGCTTCGTTAGTGGCCGTCGGCGAAGCTCGGCAAACGCCTTTTGATCGGGTGCGAGCCGCGGTTCGGGCGGTCACGGCTCAGTCGTTGACTTGTTCTGATCTTTTCTTGTGATTGAAATGCGAACGGCGCCTGCTTGAGGCGCCGTCGTTAAGGTTAGGCCGCTTTCTTGTTGGCTCTTCCTGCGGGTAGTTGCGGTGCCTTTTCGGAGAGACCGCCTTGAATCAGAGTGAGTTGCGCTTTGCTCTTCTCTCTCATTTTCTCGATCAGTTCTTGTTCTCGTTTGTAGAAGTAGGCTTCTTCGGCGTCGTAACCACTCTGCTTCAACTTATCGCGGAAAGAATTCATCCAACGTACCTCCATAGATTCCGGATTTCGTTTTCTTAGAATCGCATGCACCGAGTGTTTGCGACTGCTAAAGAATGATGAATCTCGCTGGCACGTGGACTTAGCTCTCTCCGCGACGACGTTCTAGCGGTTTAGGTCGTCTCGCGGTGAGACGCGCTTACTTCTTCACTTCGATTTCTTGCGCTGTCATCGAGTACCAGACGGTGACTTTGCCGCCTTTTTTAAGATCGCCGGTGACCTTCGTCGCTGGCGAGCGATCCATCTCGAATTTCTCTTTACCTTTCGTGACGACGATCTTCGCGTCAGTGACGTCGGTGATTTCGCCGGTGACTTGATAAGTTTTTGGCGCGGCGATCGCCGCTGTCGAAAGAAGTGTGACGAGAGCGAATGTCTTGAGCATGTGATTTCCCCTGGTTCAGATAATTGATCCAGGGGAAAGTCTATTGAGTTTTCGGTTTAGTTGTCACCGTTGGATTTTGCGAGAGCCTCATCGAGCCCGTTTTTAAACTCATGCGACTGCGACTGAGGCCCGAGGTTGTGAGCGAGTTTCTCGATGACTTTAAGAACTTTAAACTCACCCGAGAGTTTCAAATTCTCGTAAGTGAGGAGTCCATCCGCCCGCAGAGCCTGCGCGTAGTCGTTCGTGGAGGTCTCGTCTTTCAGCTTCATGACGGCTTGAAGCGCGGAGAGCGCCGCGTCTTCGAGGACGGGGCTCTTATCGAGCGCAGACTGCACATCTTGCGAGAGGCGTTCGATCTCGATGGAGCCGTCATTGAGCTTCGTTTGGAGCTCCTCCATCATCTTCGCGCCCATGCGGTCGGCGGCCGTGATTTCGTTCGTCTCGTGAAGAATCGCGGTCTGGTCCTTGGGAAGACGCTGATACACACTCATGTAAAGCTGCAAGCTTCGCTCGAGGTCGACCTGACTCTCCGCGGAAATAGTGTCTTTGAGTTTTGCGCGCGCTTCATTCGAAAGAGTGCGCCACAGACCTGAAGGGCTCGAGGCGGCCGCCATGTCGACGAGATTTCGGAGCGAGCTTGTTGGTGAAGGGGCCTCTCCATTTTTCGTAACGTAAGAGTTCACGGCCTGAGCCACTTCGGTCACGTTCAGAGGTTTCAAATCCATGTCGATGAGGATCGCGCGAGGAAGACTTCCGATCTGCGCGAAGAGAGCTCTGAATGCCTTCACGTTTTCGAGGTCGCGTTCGCTGAGTTCTGATTTGCCCTTTTTGGATTGATTGATGAGGCGATCGGCGAGCGCAAACGATTCGCTGAGTTTTCCGGTGAAGAACGGGAAAGCGTAGAGCTCGCTGACGAGCTTTGTGAGCGCCTGATCGATTTCGCGGTTTTTTGAGCCTGACGCGCGAATATCTCGCACGACGGCTTGGAGTTCAGTGATCTTCTCGGCGTTGAGCTGATCTTTTGATCCGAGATCCTTTGTGATGTCGCGGCGAATTCGAAGAAGGGCCTGGAGCGCGATGTTGACGTCTTCGATGGCTGCCGTGGTTGCGGCGGTGGCATCACCCTTGCGCGATCCGCTGAAGTAGCGAGGCTCATTCAGTTTGCGAGGGAGGCTTCCGAGCTTTGCCATCACGAGATCGCGGACACCTTGGTAGGCGATCCGGTTTACCTCTTCGCCGAAGAAAATGATGACCGGAGACGGCTTGTTCAACGCAAGACGAACGACGCGTCCCGGGCCCTGAATATTCTCAGGGAAGCGAACGTATTTTTTGAACGAGAGATACCAACCTGCCTTCGGGAAATCGAGTCCTTCGCGAATTTGCCCGACGATACCGTCGACAGTTTTTCCGTTTAGCGGAGTTTGATCGCGGAACGCACGGTACACGTCGAAGCGCTGCGAAGGATTGAGCTTTTGAAGAGACACGAAGTTTTTTCCGGTGAGAGTGGAGAGAGCTTGCGCGACCGGCTCGGCATCACGAGGGTACGTGTGGATGACACCGGGGCCGTGTCCTTGAATCAAGTTCGAAACATCGGGCCAAATTTGTTTTAAGCGATCGATATTGACACTCGATGCCGTGCCGTCGCCGCGTTTGAAAACGCTCGAGAAATCGAAGCCGCGCTCTTCGGGTTTGTAGAAGAGCGGATCACCGGCCGCGATCTCGCCGCGGTCACGTGCGGTCGAGTACTGTTTCAAGACGCGCACCCAATCGAGAACCGAGTGGCCCGGCTTTGGAGCTGTACCGGCCACAATCGATTTG
>CAJYIL010000731.1 GCA_913774795.1 Pseudobdellovibrionaceae bacterium | reverse complement strand
GGAGCTTCGAACGTCGCAAAGCGTGCGCCTCGAGTGGTCAAAGGGGCCGTTCGCTGGACGGGCCGGCGCGCTGAAGACATCAACCGATTCCGTCGAGCGATCGGTCGACCGTTGTCGAAACCGGCAGAGATGGCGGCTTCGTACGCGGCGAAAACGGGCGTTTATAAACACATGCTCCAATCTGCCGTCCGCGCTGAACAACAGGCTCGCGCTCGTGCGCTCGTGGCTGGTGGAGCGGCCGGTCGATTTGCGACTGCTACCACGCGTTTTGCGCAAGGTGCAGAAGCGGCGGCGAGTCTTCCCGTGACATCGGCACCTGTGCCTGCGGCGGCTCAGGCTTCGGCTCCCGTTCGCGTGAAGTTGAACGAACCGATGCCGACAACACCGAAAACGATTGAGCCACAACCCGTTGCGCCGAAACCAGACGTCAATGTGAGCGTTCGCTACGGATCGTCAGAGTTAGGTTCTGCGAAACCACGCGCGCAAGGTACGACGGCCGAAGCTCGTGCGACGGTTGATCAGTTTAGTTCGAGCGCGCGAAGTGCGCGAACGGCGCAAGAGGCACGCGATGCTTTTAAAGCCGATGGGCGTCCGTTGAGAGAAGCGGCCGACGACATGCATTTGCAAGTCGCGAAATTGAAGCGCGAGGGGAAGATCACGCCTGAGGAATCAGGACGCCTTCACCGCGAGATCAACGAGACGTATTTCGCCGCGACTAATGAGCGTTTGCCGGGACGAGGCGACCGCTGGCGCGACCGTAAGGACACAAAGGACGAAACTCCAAATGCGTCGACGGGAGACGCGCAGCCTGTCGCGGCGGCCGAAAGTGCGCCGGTTCGAGAAGCGCCGACGAGCGATGCTCAATCCACGACTTCAGCGCCGACAGCGCCGGCACCTACGGTGATCATTCGCCGAGTGGTGCGAACGGAAGCTCAGTTGTCGGATTCACGTCGATACCTCGATAACTTCAGTACGAAAATCGAAAAGCTTTCATCGGATCCGGTGAAGGGCGAGCGCGAAGCTCTTCGAGCATTCCAGGCCTCGCGCCCAGACAAGATCAAGGCGGAGGCAGACCGCTTGCACACGCAAGTCGAAGATCTTCTTTCGGCGAACCGAATTTCCGCGCGGCAAGCTTCGAGCTATCATGACAATATCTCGCTCGGAGAAAGCTACGCGACGAAAGCGTCAACCGTTCGCGAGTGGAAGCCTCAAACACCGCACGCGGAAGCTCCGGTCGTAAACACTCCGGTGCAAAAACCGAGTGAGCCCGTGGCTCCGGCAACTCAACCGAAAGTGGCGAATGAACCTTCCGTTGCACCGGTTGAAAAACCCCGCTTAGCGCCGTCGCAACCGCCAGCGCCGAAAGCCGCCGTGGCGGCTCCAGTTAAGGCGTCCTCGGGCGCATCTGAGGCGCCGGTCGCGTCAGCGCCTTCGAAAACACTGAGTGTGCCATCGGCCCTTCGAAATAAAGTTCCGGGCCGCGTGCTTCCGATGATCGAGCGGAGCTGGAACAATCCAGAAGCGCAGATCGTCGCCGACGCCGTCGCGGCAGGAAAAAAGCTCGATACGTTTGAACCTTTCCGGATCAATATGAACACGCGCATCGAAGGCACTGTCGCCGAGATCGATGTTTTGACCGTCGGTGGATCAAACAGCATTCGCAACATCGGGCCGATGAAGTTCGTGAAGCTCGGGAAGAAAGGTCAACCGACAGGTCTTGATCCGAGCTTCGTCAACTTTGTCACAGGCGTTGTCAAAG
>CAJYIL010000730.1 GCA_913774795.1 Pseudobdellovibrionaceae bacterium | reverse complement strand
CGTCGCCGGTCGCGCCACTCCAGTTCGACGTGTACAAGTAAGTCTTGCCCGCGCCGCCACTTGCGAGAACAACGAAGCGCGCGAAGATACTCGTCACATCGTCGGTCGATTTGTTGTAGACGAACGCACCAATACAGCGCGGCGCTTTAACGTCGAACGGTTTCTCATCACGATCGAGGATGAGATCCATTGCGAACGCATGCTCGCGAATCTCGATGTTCTTGTGGGCGAGAGCTTTTGCGAGAAGATGTTCGTGGACGTCGCGGCCGGTGTGGTCTTCAACGTGGAGAACGCGGCGATGCGAGTGACCGCCTTCTTTGGAGAGATCGAGCCGATTGCCTTCGTCATCCCGCACATCGAAGTGCACTCCCCAATTCATCAGATCTTGAATACGGGCAGGGGCGGTCTCGACAACATTTCGCACAACATCTTCGTGGCAGAGGCCGGCGCCGGCGACGAGTGTATCGCGAATGTGATTTTCGAAAGAGTCGTCAGACGACATCACCGCCGCAATTCCGCCTTGAGCGCGAGCCGTGTTTGTCTGCGGCGCCGATGTCTTTGAGAGAATGATGACGCGGCCGTGATCAGCCATCTTGAGAGCATAAGAAAGACCGGCCAAGCCGGAGCCAATGACGAGATAATCGCAACGTTCGAGCATCGGATGTTTTTAGTCCTCTTCGCGAGGGGATGTCACGCTAGACCTTTGTCGGGGCCAGGGGGATTGCTTGCTTACGGTGAGACGCTAAAAGTAGAATCATTTTCGAGATTTAATGCATCTTTTGAGTGGGGTCGAGTCCGCCGTGAACGCGCAAATCAAAGTCGTCCTTCTTGTCGCAGTCGCCCTTGTGGTGACGTTGTCTGCAGTCGTCTGGAAAACGCAGAGCCTTCTCGTCGAAGACAAGATCAATTTCATCAACGATTCAGCGATGAAACAGCTCGCTCCGCTGAAGCGTTTAGTTTCTGAGAAACTCGAGAATGAGAAAAACGATCTCGTTCGGTTCGCGACCGCTCGCGAAGCTTCAGGGCCCGGACGCACGACATCGTTCGGCGTTTTCGATGCCATCGCTCTTGTTGAGGTTTCGGCGTCGACCGGTGGCTTCACGCCCGCCTGGATCGAAAAAGGCCCGACTCTTCGCGCGGAGAAATGGACCGAGGGCTACGACATGACTCTTCTCAAGAGTCTTCCTTACCAAAAGGTGAAG
>CAJYIL010000729.1 GCA_913774795.1 Pseudobdellovibrionaceae bacterium | reverse complement strand
ACGACGACTCCCACAAGGGCCGTCGTTTTCAGCTCGGAGTTCCGACCGAACTTCATAAGTACTGGATCTCAGAGAACCTTTTTGACCGTCTGTGCTCGGAGATCTCCTCTCTCTACACACAACCTTTCCACGTCGATTTGATCGTAACCGGTCAACAAGCGCCTGTTCAGCCTGAGAGCCCGGCCGCTCTCGAAGAGGCCTTAAATCAAATGAATCAGCGCGCGATGCCTGATTCGATGAAGCCGCTTCTCCCGAACGACGCTCAAGGACGCCGGGATATCCTCTCGCCTGAGTACACGTTCAACACATTCGTCGTCGGTCGTTATAACGAGTTTGCGCACGCCGCTTGTTTCAACATCGCCGAGCACCCGGGAACTGAAGGTTACAACCCGCTTTTCATCTGCGGACCGACCGGTATGGGTAAGACGCACTTGCTGAACGCCGTGGGTAACCACATTCGCCAGCGTAATCCCACGCTCCGGATTTGCTATCTGTCCGCGGAACGCTTCTTAAACGAGTGCATCTCCTCCATCCGCCGCGGCGAGATGGAGAAGTTCCGTATGCGCTACCGCGAGAAGTGCGACATCCTTTTGATGGATGACATCCATATCCTGGGGCGCGGAGAAGCGGTTCAAGAAGAGTTCTTTCACACGCTCAACGACTTCTTCGAAAAAGGCCGTCAGGTCATCGTGGCGTCTGACCGCATGCCAAAAGACATTAAAGGCCTCGAAGACCGTATCCGGACACGTTTGGAATGGGGACTCATTGCGGATATCCAAATGCCGGATATCGAAACCCGGGTGGCTATCCTCCGTTACAAAGCCGAGAAGCGCCACCTCCGCATTCCCGAGGACGCGGTTGCCTACATCGCCCGCATCTCGAAGCGTTCGATCCGTGAGCTCGAAGGAAACCTCAATAAGGTCAAGATGTACTCGGAGCTTCAAGGCTTCGAGATCGACCTTGAGTTGGCTAAGCGCGTTTTGAATACGCACGACGATACGACAACGATCACGGTGGAGGATATCCAGCGACTTGTGAGCGACCATTACCGCGTGCGCGTGGTTGACCTGAAATCGACCAATCGCTCAAAGCCACTTGTGACCGCGCGACAAGTGGCCATGTATTTGATCAAAAAGAATCTCGACAAATCTCTCGTCGAAATCGGACGCCAATTCGGAGGCAAAGATCACACGACCGTGATCAACGCACTGAAGCGTGTCGAGTCTCAACAGAAAGAAGATTCGGATTTGAAGAAAGATATCGAAGAATTACAGGTTCGCATCCACAACATCACAGGCGTGTGATTGGGGACTGTTGATAACTCTGTAGATACGTTTGTGTCTTCAGTTGGGGAGAGAGTTGATCCACATTTTGGGGCTTTTAGAATCCCCACTTAACTTCCAAGTTTTCCACGGAAGAAGAGTCGTGAAATCAGCTAGTTGAATAGATAAAGGCGAGTCTAACACCCCCTACTGTTACTTCTATATTTTTAAATATAACGAAATAGGTATTTAAGGGCTCTGGAACACAGGAATTGAGAGAGCTCAAAAGAGATCATTAAGGAATTGAATTTAAATCGCGTTCAGACAATCTTGGTGATCCGCAAAACCTTGAAGGAATAAATCCCCCATGATGATTGAAGTCGAAAAGAAAGATTTCATCTCCCTCCTCGGGAAAACTCAGAACATCGTCGAGAAAAGAAATACGATGCCGATCCTCGTGAACGTTCTTCTCGAGGCCGGCAACGGTCACTTGAAAGTGTTCGCGACCGATCTCGAAGTTTCACTCACCGACGAGATTCCTGTTTTGCGCGAAAAGCCGGGTCGTGTGGCAGTCAACGCGAAGAACCTCTTCGACATCGTGAAAGAACTCGGCGAAGCGCCGATTACCCTGACTCGCAAAGAAAACAACTGGCTCGAGATTCGCCAAAACAAATCGGTTTTTAACATCGTCGGAATTTCGGCCGACGAATACCCAGTCTTCCCGTCGTATTCGACAAACGATTTCTTGAAGATCGATTCAGCGATGCTCTCGGAGATGATCGAGAAAACGATCTACTCGGTTTCGAACGATGAAACTCGCTACCACCTCAACGGCGTTTACTTCGAAAAACAAAACCAAACCGGCAAAGAAGTTTACCGTATGGTCGCGACCGACGGTCACCGTCTCTCGCTCGTCGATCGCCAAGTTGAAGTCAAAGGTGCAGGTCTCCCGGCGAATGGCGTGATCATTCCTCGCAAAGGCCTCTTCGAAATCAAAAAGCTTCTCGACCAAGTCGGTGGCGATTGCGAAATGGCCGTCGAAGGCTCGCAACTCATTGTTCGCCAAGGTTCGACAGTTTTGATGGTACGCCTGATCGAAGGGAAATATCCCAATTATCAACAGCTCATTCCACAGAAGCTCACGAACCACGCGCTCGTTCACCGTGAATCGCTGCTTGCATCTTTGAAGCGCGTCTCGCTTCTTTCGAACCAAAAGTACAAAGGCGTAACTCTCTCGCTTTCGCCAAATCGTCTCGAGATTTCATCGAACAACCCGGAGTTGGGTGACGCGAAAGAAGAGATCGAAATTCGTTATAAAGGTGCAGAGCTCAAGATCGGTTTCAACGCACGCTACATGCTCGACGTTTTGAATTCGTTTGACGACGACGAAGTCGACATCGAACTCAACGACCAACTGTCTCCAGGTCTCATGCGCCCGCATAACGACGCGAGCTACACTTGCGTTGTCATGCCGATGAGAATCTGATCTTTCGATGCGCCTTGAGTTTTTGAGGCTCTTCGAATTCCGTAACTTCGATCGACTCGAGCTGCCGCTTCGGCCGCGGCTCAACTTCTTCGTCGGTGAAAATGGCCAAGGTAAAACCAATCTCGTTGAAGCCGTTCATCTGCTCTCGCGCGGGGTTTCTTTCAGGCCCGCAACCGCTCAGAATTTTCTTTTCCACAGAGGTCCCCACATTTCTCCACGGGCGCGGGTCGACGGCCGCTTCGTGAAGGGCGAGCTTTCGTACAAAGTGGAGATGACGCTTGAGTCAGGTCGCAAGTCGGCTCTAATCAACGGCAAAAAGTCGAATTCTGGCGACCTTCTCCGTTCGTTTCCCACAGTTTTGTTCTCACCCGAATCTTTGGCCGCGATCAAAGAAGGCCCGGATCAACGGCGTCAGCTGATCGATGAGATCGTCCTTTCGTGCGATCCGAAGCAAGGGCAGCTCATCCGTGAGTACTCACGAGCTCTCAAATCGCGTAATAGGCTCCTGAAGAACATCGCGGAGGGAATCGGGCCCCGTCGCGACCAAGAAGCATCCCTCGAGTCCCTGAACCGCATTTACTTCCTTCTCTCGACTCACATGACCGCGGCCCGAACGAAGTCGATTCGGGAGATCATGCCGGCCTTCGCCGACGCGATGAAATTCATCTCGGATGACACGGTTGGGGATATCTCCGTGGACTACGTGATTTCGGATGAATCGGCACTCCAGTGGAGCGAGTCGCAGATCTTCGACGCACTCCAGAAAAGACACCAAGAATTGGAGCTTGCGGAGCTGTCTTACGGAGGAAGTTTAGTCGGTCCGCACAAGCACGATATCAAGTTCCTACTCGCGGGAAATGATTCGCGTTTTTATAGTTCGCAAGGACAGCAACGCGCCCTGATATTAGCTTTAAAAATAGCGCAGATCGTGTATCATCAATCGATTCACCAAACCTACCCCGTTTTGCTCTTAGACGACGTGCTTTCCGAGCTCGATTCGAAGAAGCGGGAGAACCTCATGAGGTTCTTGGAAGGTGTCTCCGCGCAGATCTTAATTACGTCGACCGACCTAGCTTGGAGCGACCATTTTGGAGCTGATCGGAACGCTGTTTTTGAAGTCCGTGCGGGCACGGTGAATCCGCGAGCGCTTCATTCTGATGAAGGAACATCTGAAGGAATTGAAGACTCGCCTCTGGATAAAGAAATTTAAGTCGCAGACGCCTTTGATTGTGTTCTTGGGGTCTGCGGCCCGCAGATCATGAGGATCAGAAGTGTCAGAAGAAAATTCTAGCGCAAAGCCGATGAATCCCGCGAATTCGCAAACAGCTGTCGACGCTGCTCAAAAAGAGGCCCTGCTAAAAGCCGCTGAAGCCTCGTCGACTTCATCAACAGCCGTGAACACGAATTACGGCGCTGACTCCATCCAAGTTCTCGAAGGTCTCGAAGCGGTTCGCAAACGTCCCGGTATGTACATCGGCGATACGGGCGTTCGTGGCTTCCACCACTTGGTTTACGAAATCGTCGACAACTCGGTCGATGAACACTTGGCGGGTCACTGCAAAAAGATCAACGTCACGATTCACGCCGATGAATCCGTCACTGTCGAAGATGACGGCCGCGGGATCCCGGTCGCGAAACACAAGACGGGCAAATCGACTCTCGAAGTCGTCATGACGGTTCTTCACGCCGGAGGAAAATTCGACGGCTCATCGTACAAAGTTTCGGGCGGTCTTCACGGCGTCGGCGCATCCGTCGTTAACGCCCTCTCGGATCGCACGGTCGTCGAAGTTCGACGCGATGGTTTCGTCTGGAAACAGGCGTACGAGCGCGGAAAACCAATTGGTGATACCGAGAAGCTCGGCACAACCGATCGCACGGGCACAAAGACAACATGGCGCCCGGATACCCAGATTTTCAAATCCGAAGAGCCACTCGTTCATAACTTCACGACTCTCGCGAACCGTTTCAGAGAACTCGCGTTCCTGAACGCGGGTCTCTACATCTCATTGACGGATGAACGCTCGGGCAAGAAACAAGAATTCCAGTTCGCGACGGGTTTGAAAGAGTTCATCTCGTACATGAACGAATCGAAAAAGGCTCTCCACCCAGAGGTGATTCACTTCAAAGGCGAGAAAGATCACGTCGATGTCGAGATCGCTCTTCAGTGGAACGACTCGTACTCCGAATCGATTTACTCTTACTGTAACAACATCAATACGATCGAGGGTGGAACTCACTTGGTCGGCTTCCGCGGCGCCCTCACTCGTACGGCAAACGCGTACGCGCAAGAAAAAGGGTTGTTGAAGGACCTCAAAGAAAACCTCGAGGGTGAAGATATCCGCGAAGGTTTGGCCGCAGTCGTTTCCGTGAAAGTCCGCGAACCTCAGTTCGAAGGCCAAACGAAAACGAAACTCGGAAACACCGAAGTCAAAGGCATCGTCGAATCTCTTGTGAACGAGAAACTCGCCGATTGGTTCGACCGCAACCCGTCGGCTTCGAAGATGGTTGTGGGTAAGTGTGTGGAGAGTGCGCGTGCCCGCTTGGCGGCCCGTAAAGCTCGTGAACTCACTCGTCGTAAAACCGCGCTCGATGGCAACTCGCTCCCAGGAAAAATGGCCGATTGCCAAGAACGTGATCCTTCGCTCTGCGAACTTTACCTGGTCGAGGGTGACTCGGCAGGTGGTTCGGCAAAACAGGCGCGCGATCGCCGCACGCAAGCGGTCTTACCTCTCAAAGGTAAGATCTTGAACGTCGAGAAAGCGCGTTTCGACAAAATGCTCGGAAACGACGAGATCAAGGTTTTGATCTCGGCTCTCGGAACAGGGATCGGGAAAGACAACGTCTCGATCGACAAACTCCGGTATCACAAAATCGTTCTGATGACCGATGCCGACGTCGACG
>CAJYIL010000728.1 GCA_913774795.1 Pseudobdellovibrionaceae bacterium | reverse complement strand
GAAATCTTGCTTGAGCGTGTCGGAGGCTTCCTCAAAGGCGTGTTTCGCTTGAGGGAATTGCTCGTACAAAAAGCGACCCATGCCGACAGTTTGACTGCCCTGCCCAGGGAAAAGTGCGGCCCACATGCTGATTAATACCTCATGATCAGGCTGCCTGACGTGAGTCCGGCGCCGAAGGCGGTCAAGATAACGTTTTGTCCCCGCTGAATGCGGCCGTCGCGGATCGCTTCGTCGAGAGCGATCGGAACCGTCGCAGCCGACGTGTTGCCGGTGCGCTGAACGTTGACGATGACTTTTGAAGGGTCGATCCCGAAGTGCGAGCCGACCGCATCGATAATGCGAAGGTTGGCTTGGTGCGGGACGAGCCAATCGACTTGATCCATCGCGATCCCGTTTGCATCGAGAGCTTCTTGGCAAACCTGTGACATCGTTCGGACCGCGTTTTTAAAAATCTCACGGCCCTTCATTTTCACGTATTGCGCATTTGAATCGACGACCGCTTGGGAGATCGGCATCGCGCTGCCGCCGGCGGCTAAAACAAAAAGATCGCCTAGGTTGCCGTCAGCGCGAAGATGAGTTGAGAGAATGCGTGAAGGCTCGTTCGCTTCAGCGCGCGAGAAAACCGCTGCTCCGGCGCCGTCGCCAAAAAGAATGCAGGTTTCACGGTCTTTGTAGTTCACGACGCGGTTGAGAATCTCGGCGCCGATGACGAGGACATGTTTGTACATGCCTGAGCGGATGAACTGGTCGGCGACCGAAGCCGCGTAAATGAATCCGGAGCAAGCCGCCGCGAGATCGAATGCCATGACCTGACGGGCGCCCAGCTTACGTTGCAAAACGCACGCAGCCGACGGCATCGGCTGGTCGGCCGTTGCGGTCGCGAAGATAATCATGTCGAGGTCTTGTGCGGTGAGTTTCGCGGCTTCGAGCGCGCGAGTCGCGGCGATGTACGCGAGATCCGTCGTGACTTGTTCAGGCGCCGCCAAGCGACGCTCTTTAATGCCCGTACGTTCGCTGATCCAAGCGTCGTTGGTATCGACCATTTTTTCGAGGTCGGCATTCGTGAGAATTTTTTCGGGAAGGTAGGAGCCCGTGCCGGAAACCTTAGTGAAGTACGGCGTGTTGAGCGTGCCTGAAGTCATTCCGTAACCTCGTTGGAGCGCGCTCTAAAACAAGCGCGCTTCGGGAAAGCGTAACGATTAAGCTTTCGCTGTAACGACTTCTTTGCCTTTGTAGTAACCGCAAGAAGCGCAAACGTGGTGAGGCTTTACGAGCGAACGGCAGTTCGGGCAGTTAACAGTGTTTACGACTTCAAGGAAGTCGTGCGAACGGCGCATATCGCGGCGCGAGCGTGTCGTATGTTTCTTAGGAGTAGGCATCGTAAACCTCGGTTCAATTTTTAAAAAGAAGCGAAAATCTATAACATCCTCGGCCAAAATCAACAACTTAATTGGCCTCGTCAATGGGGTGTCGATGGATTGAGCAGGTGCGTACCGAAAAGGTCCGTGGGGGTGGCCCGTTTGTCCGGAAAGCGTCTTATTTTGAGCTGAGCTGGCGAAATGCTTGCTCTAGAGGAGAGTAGACCCTGACGGAGGATTCGACCATGAAAAGCACTCTTCTCGTATTCGCTCTGATGCTTGCGGCATCACCAAGCTTCGCCTCGCGCGGAGATTTGATCAATGACGCTCTCAACAAGAACCTAGAAGAGCGCGATCAAGTCACGGGTTCCTACCATCAGAATGATGCGGCCGAGCGACCGGTTGTTGAAAAACGCACGAAAGACCGCCGAATCCCGG
>CAJYIL010000727.1 GCA_913774795.1 Pseudobdellovibrionaceae bacterium | reverse complement strand
GATAGCTGACGCATTAGTAACTCCATTTCACGTAAGCAAAGGCTTCGCTGCGCCCTTCGCGGTATTCGCTTTGGTTGTACAAGTGCACGCGCGCTCCGGCGCCAATCGACGATGACGAGTTGAGTTTGCGATCCGCTTTCAACTCAACCAGCCCCGAAAATTGGTCGCCGAAATCCCATCCGCCCGAGACAAGTGGAGAAAGCGCCCAGAGCTCGCCAAAACTAAATGTATGGCGAAGACCGATTTCGCCCTGGGCGTATGAAGATCGGAAGTTGTCATCGCCTCGTGAGGTATAAAGTTCGGCCCCTGCGAAGACTGATGTTCGACCGAAGAGCCGATGGTACCGGCCCTCGAATCGCGTCGGCGTGAGCGAATTTGGTGCTGCGGTCAGAAGTGCTGTCTGGAACGCCGCCTCGAAGGCATCTCGCGCTCTCCAAAGCCTAAAACTTCCGCCGAGCACGCCGAAGTTCGATTGATTCTTTTGAGCCGATTTTTGAAGTGACGACTGCACCGACCATAAGCTTCCTTCAACTTCAAGCTCGCTCACTGATCGGGATCCATTGTCAGGTTCACTCGCGAGACCGCGTCCCGCAACGACGATCGAGCTCGGAGCAGTGACGATCATACGAATTCTTCGCACGCGAATTCTCGGAGCCTCTGAAGTCGCGGTCTTGGAAAATTGAATGATGAACTGTCCTGCATTTCGTGCGGGAAATACGAATTGACGCCCCATCGGCTGAACTTTGTCGATGACGTTGCCGTCTTTATCGAAGAGCTCTGCTTCAATACTCTCAGTGCGATCGAGAACGACAGTGATCGGGCGATCGACCTGCGTCTCGAGAGACACCATCTTCGAAGTGGACTTGACGGGTGATGCCGCCGGCGTTCTCGACGGGAAACTTTCACCCAAGCTGAAACGAACACCTTTCTCGGTGCTGTCGATTCTCGAACGTTTACCATCCGCTGAGAACTCGAGTCGACCACTCAGCTGAATCTTCAAATCGCCAAACGCAACGTTGGCGAGCGGCGAGGAATCAGACTTCACTGTCAGAGACGATTCCGGATAAAGAAGAATTTTTCCTCCTCCGCCAAACTTAAGAAGCGCCTGCGAGCCAGAACCGGTCTTCAACGTCTCGTTGCAACGCAGGCCTTCCAGCTGGTCGACTTTCAACTGCGAACGATCACCACTGAGTCTCGCGACTGAACCAACGGTCTTCATAACGACCGCAATCTGCTTTTGTTGTCCGTCACCAATTGAGCAAATCGCGAAGGCGTTAGGTGTTAAGACGGAAACGACGAAGGCGCTGATGAATGATGTTTTCACGACTCACCTGATGGATTTTCGAAGAGTGGACAATGTCTCGATTGAGCTGACTTTGGAACGAGATCGATGACACCTTTATGGCGCTGTAGCATTCCCGTACGAAGAAGCTGCCCATGCGAATCATAAAGAAAGGATTGTCCCGACCGCACGGCTCCGAACAAGTTTGCTTCCTCAGCAGATTCGTCGAGCGCGAATTGAATCCGATCGAGAGCGGCAATCGATGTCATCGTTTGAGTCCATTGACTTCGCCCCGGCTTTGATGGCGTTAGAAAAACCAGGACATCTACGCCGTCATCGTGTTGATGCTGAAGATCAACGAGAGAATTGATTGAGTCGTCGGATGGCTCGCAAGCCGGATCAAGAAAGACGACAAGAGTTGGCAACCGAGTCCCGAAACTGTAGCGGCTTAAAGTGGGCCAGACTCGCGTCGGCTGAGCGTTCGCCTCGACGTTCGCCTTCACCGTCGGCAGGTCCGAAAGCCCAACGACCAGGCCGACTACGAAAAATGTTAGACTCAAAACCAGCCAACGGTGAAGAGTCGATTTGCGGCTGCGGTGCGCCTCGATCGCGATGGGAATCAGCATTGTTTTCGGCACAGCTTCCCCGCTTTCACTTTCACAACCGCTTTCGAACTTGATTTCACCGAGGCGACCCGGCGTGAGACCGATGTCTTCGCGAAAGCGGCGTTCAGTTTTTCAAACTTCTCAGTGAGCTTCGAATTGGCCTCTTTAAGTTCGTTCAGGTCTTGCGTAAGCGAACGGTTACGCTGATCGAGAAGATCGTATGACTCGTTCATTCGCACTGAGAGATCGTTAAGAGCGACCGCGAGATTGGAGTCACGCTCAACGTCCAAGTTGACCGGGTTCACCGGAAGGGGCCGTGTCAGAGCGCTAAGACCCGCCGCTGGCAGGGCCGAGCGATCGCATCCGCTCAAGAGCGCCGCGCAGTAAGCGACTAAGATAAATAAGAGAGTGGTTGTGAGAACTCGCATCGTAACCTCAAAAAGCAGTGTTGATTGACACCCATCTTTTCGAGCGAAGAAGTAGTTTGCTTAATGCATATTGGATTCAAGATGTCTTGAGGATTGGATCGATTCGCGGGCTAACCGCGGTTATCGACGGACCTGGGTTCGACCAATCTGGACAATAGCGCTGACCTGTGGTGAAGACAGGTTTTGCGCGGCGGGTGAAACTGAAGCTTCTACGCAAACGTTCGTTGCATGAGCGCGCATCACTCCGGATGCGGGTTGGAAATTCGCTGGCCCGACGACGGTCGGCGCAACTGGTGGTGGAGGTGAAATTGGAAGAGGGTCTCTCTCGAGCTGCAGGCCGCAACTCGAGAGCCAGAGAAGCGCGGGAATTGAGAGTATCTTCACGCGAATACTGTTGATGCAGCGACTGCGCATACCTCAATACCGAATTGGGAAAGTCTTTTGTGCAAGCTCGAGAACATCTGCGGCACTCAACGTGACCGACCAGATGGCGAACTCAGCGAGCGATCCGCCGAACCACTGCCCGGACTTATCAACCTCATTCCCTAAGACGATGTACTGTGGGTTTGGCGAATAGGTGTAGGAGCCGGTTGTCGCTTTTTCGACGCCGTCGAGGTAAAGCTTCGTTGTGTTCGGAGAGCCGGTTGCATATGTCACCGCGATATGGTGCCAGTTTCCATCCATGTAAGCCGCTGTGCCAACAGCCGTGTCCCAATCCCACGTGGACCCACCCCAACCCCACACGACGAACTTTCCCGAAGAGCCCGTGCCCACCTGGAAATTCTGACCGTTGACGTTCGGGTTTCCATAACCTCCGAAATTACAGAGAGCGGTTTGACAGAAGGTGCTCGAAGTAAACTTGAACCACATCGCGATCGTTTTATTACCGCTGGACGGCATGCCAGACAGGCCGTCTTTGTAGAGGTAGGTTGTGTTGCTCGTCGTCACCGGGTTGAAACCGAATTTCCCTGGAGCACCGTAGAACGTTCCGCCTGCAGAAAGGTGATTGCTTCCGATCGAGTCGTTGAATGAGGTGGCGGCAACTCCGGGAGCCGCGTCATTCAAGTGCCAAAGCCCGACCGCATTTGCTCGCTGCGGAATCTGGAGCTGATCGCAGTTCGATCGATAGTAGAGCTTTTGGACGTCGACCCAGCTGAGTGCCGTGCCCCAGATCGTCACGTCATCGAGTGATCCCGGAAAACTCGGTCTTGAGGTGTCGCACGAGGTCGCACTCGCATCTTGTCCAATGCACACTGGAGTATTGTTCGTATAGCGAATTGATCCAGATGCGGCAGTGATCGCAACGAGCGCTGAGTTTACGTATAGTTTCAAGTTCGCATTATCGAAAGTCCCGACCACGTGATACCACGTATTGAGACTTAAGTTCGACGTTGGGTACTTTGCGTAGTAGTAGGTTCCTGCGACGTTGACAGAGAAGGTTAGATTACTCCCGTTTTCAGATAGCTCGATACCGTATCCGCCCGACTCAAACGTACTGATGATCATTGATTCACCCGACACGCTAAAGCTTGAGAACTTCATCCAGGCTGCGTTTGAAACGCTCGTCGGCTGAAGGCCGGCATCGTAAGCAACCTTCGCGTATTGTCCGGAGCCTGCGAAAGTCAGTGCTTGTTCATTCACCCCGGCTGAACAAGTGAGAGCCGTCTGACTGATCATCGGCCGCGGATTCGGCGAGAGATCCACGTACGTAGTGGATGCCCCGTTGTACGTCGTTCCGATCGCACAGTTCATAGGCCAGTAGCCGAGAACGTAGGACCAGTTGGGTGTCCAAGAACTGTTAAGCTCTTGGCACGATTGAGACGACGTCGTACCCCGGAATTGTCCTGCGTCGAATGCGCGTGTTGCGATTGGCAGGAGCAGTGTCGCTAAAAAGCCCACAGCGCCGAGTGTTCTAAACTTCGTAAACATTTTTGAGCGAGTCATCATTGATATCCTGTTCCCCACGAGATCACGCAGTCGAACGTCGATCCGTTGTAAAGTGCTAACACTGAATAAACAGACCAAGTCCCGGGCGAGGTGGCGACATTGGCTGGGCGGAATTTGGATGTTGCGCAGTTCGCAAAGGTGTATGTGCGAGCCGTCGTGTCCTTAACGACCACCGTATAGTTGCCGCCGTTCACCATGTTGTTCAGCGTAATCGCCGAACCGCCAACCGATGCGAGCACTGCCGTGTTTGTTGTCGCGAAGTCGACAGTTGCGCCAGTTGCAATCGCTTTGGGATCGCTGACGATCGCACCCGCTACGTTTAAGGCTGAAACCGGCGCAGTCGTGCCGATCCCCACGTTTCCTCCCGAGAGGAAGGTCATTCGTGTTGCGCTATTTGTCTGGAGCGTCAGATTCTGCGCAGTCGTCGACCCGATCGACATCGCTGCTGTAACCGCGTTCCCGCCGTTTTGCACAACCGTTGATGGCAAATCCGCCGCAACGAGTGAGCGATACGAAGGTGCAACCGCGGTCGAGCCGGAAGCAGGACCTGCAAAGACGAGATTCGGCATCCGAGCGGTAAACGCGACTTGCGCTTCTGGAAGTGCGATGTTCGTACAAGTGAATGTATTCGAAACTGAGTTGAAGACTTCGACTTGATTCGTCGGGCAAACTTGATGCGCGCTGTACGCGACTTTATCACCAAGAAGCGTCGACAAGTTCGCGATATCCGAGACCGCTAGAGACGACGGCGTCCAGACTGAGCTTACGGACTTTAGCACTTGCCCCGCCGTCGGCGCTGTCGCCGATACCGACGTTCCTTGGACCTTTGAGACCGTCATAGCACCCGTGTTTGTCATCGTGACATCACCTGATGGAGCGACTTCTTGCGCTTTGCCCGTCCCGTCACCGACCCAGAGTTTCGCTGAGGCAAGTGAGGCAGAGTTTGAAACGGCGCTGAGCGGTGTTGTCCAAGTCAACTGACCTCCGCCGGAAGTTGTGAGCATCTGCCCGCTTGAACCCGCCGCAGATGGCATCGTCAGAGAGTATGATGATGAAAGAGTTGAAGGTGCTTGAAGTGCGACCGTGTTCGCTCCACCTGAACTCTTAAGTAAACTCTGGTTGACGGAGACTGCGCCGGCAGTGAAAGCGCCCGAAGAATCACGAGCAACGATCGTGCTGACCGTGTTCGCCGACGTTGCTGCGTTTGCCGCAAGTTCTGCCGAACGAACCTGAGCCGCTGTCGAACCGCCGACCTTCGCCACTGTGAGTGCGCCGGTATTATCGATCGTTGCATCGCCACTCATCGCAACCGGAGCTGCGACGCCACTCGAGTTACCTACGACGATGCGCGCGCTCGCAAGCGAGGTCGAAAGTGCGTCAGTGATGCCGTAACCACCAAGTGTCGTCGGTTTTCCTGACGTGATTTTCGACCAGTCGTGAGCCGGGATGTCATTTGCGACAAGCGCGCGGTATGTTGGCGCTGCGGATGTCGAACCCGATGCGGGACCCGCGAACACCAAATTCGGCGCTTGAGCTGCGAAGCCGATTTGCGAATCGACGATCGAGATCGCGGCGCATGAGTAAGTGTTCATGACTGAGTTGAAAATCTGAACTTGATCAGGACCACAGGATTTCTGATCCGAGAATCCGACCTTGGCGTTTAATGAAGTCTGCAAACTCGCAATGTCAGAAATAGCGAGAGATGTCGGCGACCATTTTGTACCGTCGTATTTTAGCGCCTGATTCGCTGTTGGCGCAGTCGACGACAACGTTGTGCCCTGCAGTTTGCCGACGAGAGTCGCGCCTGCGTTTGTGACCGTGACGTCACCGGCGAGCGTCCGCTCTTGCGCCTTCCCGCTCGAGTCCCCAATCCAGACCTTTCCATCGGCCATCGAGGCGATGTTGGAAACACCCGTGAGTTGGGTTGACCAAGACAAGTTGCCGGTTGCGTCGGTCGTGAGCACCTGGCCATTGGAGCCGAGCGAGTTTGGCAAAGTTAGTGAGTAGCTTGAAGAAAGTGCTGATGGAGCGCTTATTCCCACCGACTGGGTGCCGGCTGAGTTACGATACTTTGCTGAGGAGACCGATGCTTCGCCCGATGCGAACGCGCCCGAAGCATCTCGCTTTATAATGGCGCTGGCGGTATTCAAGTTCGTCGCGCC